>CALKXZ010000054.1 GCA_938003775.1 uncultured Granulosicoccus sp.
ATATCAGTGGTTGAGCTGGTGTCAACACCAAAGGCTGCGCTGGTATCAGTAGTCAAGTTGGCGTCAAAATCATTGACTGCACTGGCGTCAACATCAGCGGCTGAATTGGCATTAATGGCCTGCCAATTCGCTTTCGCGTGACTGCTTGAATCTTCCATGATTTAGCTTCCTTTTTCGATGTGTCAATATATCATCATCTTAGTAAAGACTCAAGTATTAGACTGTTATTATATACAGCTTATTAGAATGCGTTGAACAACGCCTGATCAGAACATCACGATACCAATCAAAAACATCTGATTTGCATAATACTCTGCTAATCAACAACACAGTATTCGCATTTGACTATGCCAACCTACAACACTTTATTTGCACATTACTATTCCAACCAACTGCGCCGTATCCGCACACTACTATGAGAACCAACTACACCGCATTCGCACATAACTATGCCAAACAACTACGCTGTATCTGCACATCACTACACCAACCAACTACACCGTATTAGCATATTACTATGCCAACAAACTGTGCTTTATACACACACCACTATGCCAAACAACTACGCTGTATCTGCACATCACTACACCAACCAACTACACCGTATTCGCACATAACTACGCCAACAAGCTGCACTGTATCTGCACATTATTATGCAGACCAACCACACCGTGTTCGCACATAGCTATTCCGACAACCACATTGTATTCATAACGGACCATGTCATTCAATAAAACCGTATTCACGCCACGCCACGCCAGTTAACAACACCATATTCGCCCAACACCGTGCTAATCATCACAGAGCAAAATCCATATGGAACTGCTTGCTTTATGTACGCGGCGATACCATCATTCTGGCAAGTGGAGGGTAACGCGTATAAGCGCCTTGCGTTAAACTTAGATCACTGTCACGCAGCTCGCGTTACGTATGTATTTTAGTAACCACTCATCCGATGGCATCTAACGAATGCGTGGTACTAAACTATCGTGGTACTAAAATATTATGTCTATTCATCTGGGCTTTCTCGCTTAATTAGTGCCTCTTTTCGTTTCACTCCCCAGCGATATCCAGACACAGCACCACTTGTGCTCACCACTCTGTGGCAGGGTATGAGCACAGCCGCCGGGTTCGCGGCACAAGCTTGCGCCACAGCACGCGAAGCGGTTGGCTCACCGATACTACGCGCCACCTCTGAGTACGACGATGTCGTTCCAGGTGCGATGTCACAAAGCGCTTTCCATACTCGTGCCTGAAATGCTGTACCTTGTATATCCAGCGGTAAGTTAATAGCCTGAGTAGGGTTTTCTATCAGTGTTGTTACCGCCTCCACTACGGCATGCAACCCATCTGAATCCTTGGTAAAGGTAGCCTGACTAAACCGTTCTTGAAGATCTTCAAACAAGGCTCTCTGGCTGTCACCAAATAAGACACTGCATATACCTTTGTTTGTCGATGCGACAATGATCCGGCCAAAGCTTGTGTTGCCATAAGCATAAATAATATTCAACCCTTTACCATGGCGTTTATAACTACTGGCGGTCATACCCATTCTATTTACCCCCTCTGAGTAGAACGCTGACAAACTGTCATAGCCTGCTGAAACCACTGCCTGAGTGACGCTCATGTTGCTACTCAAATGTTCATTTACTCGTCGTGCCCTTGCGGCATTCATGTATTGCTTTGGACTCAATCCCAAAAACTGTTTAAACAATTTCTGCAAATGAAACCGACTGATACCCAGATCGTTCGCCAACTGCTCCACCTTTAGCACACCATTCGACTGATCAATGAGCTGACAAGCATGTTCAACCGACGCTTGCTGTCTTTTAACCAATGGTGGTTTGTCAGACTGACAACGCTTGCAGGGGCGTAATCCATCTCGAACAGCAGCTTCACGAGTTGTGTAGAACCGTGTATTTTCCCGTAGCGATGTCCTAGAGGGGCAAGACGGATAACAGTAAACGCCAGTGGTTATGACGCCATACCAGAACTCACTATCAGCACCCACATCTCGGCGGCATATTGCATCCCAGCGTTTATTGTCAGTATCATAATTGTGCATGGTAGATTCCTGATCAGCTCAAGTATTTGTACTGCTGCACGTTAAACCTGCCGGACACTCGGTGCCTACCGTTTTGTGCTCTCGAATACCACATTTATATAAAATATGATGCCGTCGAACAATAAAACCACCGATACCCGCACTACTGTAAAAATCAGGCAAGCAGAATCAACTGATTTCGAGGCAATCTGGCCTATATTTCATCCGATCGTGTCAGCAGGCACAACTTACGCATTTGACCGGCACATGGAAAAAGAGGACGCACGATCGGTGTGGATGGACGTACCCCAACGGACGTACGTGGCGGAGATCTCCGGAGTTCCTCTCGGCACCTATTATTTGAAAGCCAACCAAGGTGGTCCGGGCAAGCATGTCTGCAACTGTGGCTATATGGTAGCACCAGCAGCAAGGGGTAAAGGTATTGCAACGCTCATGTGCCAGCATTCGCAAACTGAGGCCCTGTCATTGGGATACCAGGCCATGCAGTTCAACTTTGTTGCAGCCACCAACACCGGGGCAATAAAACTATGGGAATTTCTCGGCTATAAGATAGTCGGCACCTTACCGCGTGCTTTCAATCACCCAGATAAAGGATTTGTAGATGCCCATGTAATGTACAAATGGCTGCGCTAAAAAACGCATCAAAATACCTCAACTTCAAGATTCACACTCAAAGCCGCCTCAACTCCATCATCAAAGGTATTTAATGGATTGATGATTCTGCTGTTGAATCGCGCCTCATACTTGAACTTAACAGCAACAGGGTCGCGTAATTTCCAGGACAACGATACCTCTGCCTCTGAGAACCGATTCTCTCCACCAAAGTCAGAATCCAATTCAATTGCCAACAGGGTGTTATCACTTAAAGCGCGCTTTAATCGTACGCCCAGATACCCAATGGCACCCTCATCAGATTCACCTGACACCTGTACAAGCCGCTTGCGACCAACACCAATAGCTGCGCTGATATAGTCATTTCTTTTTTTATACAGCTTATAGCCAACACCGCCAATCTGTCTTGTAGACAATTCAATATCAGCTGGTTCATTGGCTTCAAAATCCAACAATGCAAACAGATAGTACCGACTACTGAAAAACCAGCGCGGCTGAGCTGTGAAAAACTGTCGGTTATTAGTGGTGGTGCGTACTCGGTCTTTAATAGGAACACCACTGGCGTCCGTTAATTCACTGCCTGCCTCGTCTCGTCTAGACACAAATACATCACTAGTACTGCGAAAGTACTTAGCATTAAATTCGTGCTCAACACGCTTGCCTCGGTAAGTGAAATCGGTCCGTGCAGATATAGCGCTGGTATCTGCCACACCGAATGTAGCCAAAGCACCCAGTTGAACGTTGCCATGCCAACCAGATTTTAGATTTCGTGGCATCTGGTATTGCGACTTTGCCTCCGCTATCGTGGGAGTCACAGCGTTGACAAGCCCTAGGATTCCAACAACCGCAGCGATGCTGTACTGATTCAAGACCATCGCATACTCATTATCACACTAATTTTCTAGCGCTTGCGCTATGTCGTAGATAATGTCATCCGCATGTTCAATACCAACTGACAAACGAATCAGATCCGGTCCAACGCCTGCGCAAATCTGCTGCTCTTCCGATAATTGACGATGCGTGGTAGAGGCCGGATGAATAACCAGCGTCTTTGCATCACCAATGTTGGCCAAGTGGCTGAGAAACTGTAGCTTTTCAATAAATTTAATACCAGCAGCCAGACCACCATCAATGCCGAAACTCATAAGTCCACTGCACCCTTTCGGCATATACTGTTTACCGAGCTCGTGATACGGGTTATCAGACAGCCCCGGATAATTCACCCACAGAACGCGTTCATGTTGTTGTAGAAAATGTGCAATAGCCATAGCGTTCTGAACATGGCGCTCCATACGCACATGTAGCGTTTCCAGCCCCTGAAGAAATGTAAACGCATTAAACGGGCTCAACGAGGGACCCATAGTGCGCAAGTACTCCATACGCGCTTTCATGATGTAGGCAAAGTCCCCAAACGTTTCATAAAATCGAACCCCGTGATACCCCTCAGATGCATTGACCATGTCCGGGAAATTACCATTGTCATAAGGGAATTTTCCGGATTCCACGATTAATCCACCGATAGATGTTCCGTGTCCACCGATATACTTGGTAGCAGAATGGATAACAATATCCGCGCCATGCTTGAATGGCTGACATAAAAAAGGCGATGGAACCGTGTTGTCCACCATCAGGGGTACCCCATGTTCATGGGCGATATCAGCAATAGCGCTAATATCAAGCACATTGAGCCCCGGATTGCCAAGACTTTCACCATAGAGTAGCTTTGTCTTTGGCGTGATGGCTTGACGAAAATTTTCTGGATCATCCGGGTCCACAAAATGTGTGGTGATTCCCAGCCGCCTCAGATTGACGTCAAGTAATGAGTAACTACCACCGTAGAGCGTTCTGGCGGCGACGATCTCATCACCAGCTTGGCACAGGGCCAATGTTGCAATGGTCTGCGCCGACATACCTGACGCCACTGCCAAGGCAGCTCGACCACCCTCAAGGGCTGCAACGCGCTCTTCGAGCACCGCATTAGTGGGATTGGACAGTCGTGAGTAAACGTTACCAAAGGTTTCAAGGTTAAACAGGCTGGCTGCATGCTCGACACTGTCAAACACATAGGAGCTGGTCTGGTAGATTGGCGGGGCTCGTGAACCTGTCAACGGGTCGGGTATTTGCCCGGCATGCAAACACAAGGTTTCGGGTGCGTATTCTCGGTCAGCCATAGCTAAACTCTGGTATTAACCACAAAGGTGGTTGCTTCTAAAGATTGATCTTTTTAGGTCGTCTGGAACTGATCAGCCCGGTATTGACACCAGCCCAGTTAAGCCCACCAAACAGACGGGCATGTTCAATTTTCGTACAACGGTCCATGACCACGTCAAGGCCAGCTTTCTCAGCCATTTCCCGAGCCTGCTTGTTAACCACGCCCAATTGCATCCACAGTACGCCAGCGTTGATAGCAATCGCTTCGCGGGCAAGATCCACCATTTGATCGGATCGTCTGAAACAGTCCACCATGTCCACCGGTACTGGAATGTCGGCAAGAGTCGCATAGCTCTTCTGCCCCAGGACGCTGTCGATGGTGGGGTTTACTGGAATGACGTTATAGCCGTGATCTATTAAATACTTCCCAACAAAATAACTGGGGCGGTAAACCTTATCAGACAGCCCCACCACAGCAATTGTATGAGTACTTTCGAGGATACGGCGCAGTGTAGTTGCATCAGTCATGGTGAATATTTTCTGTATGAACGGCCAACGCCGCTTTAGCCCTTCGACCCACAAACCAGGCGACCAATAGTGTTGCCAATATACCGGCTAT
>CALKXZ010000055.1 GCA_938003775.1 uncultured Granulosicoccus sp.
CGGTTGGCGCAATTGCATTCGACCATCCCGATCCGTCCATCTTCACTGTATTGACATCACCCACTGAACAGGACGGTACTGCCAACATTGATTTTGTCATATTCCCACCGCGTTGGATGGTGGCAGAACATACCTTCCGACCGCCTTGGTATCACCGCAATATAATGAGCGAGTTTATGGGGCTAATACACGGTGCCTACGATGCAAAGGAAAAAGGCTTTGTACCAGGTGGTGCCAGCCTGCATAACCAGATGCTACCGCATGGCCCGGATGCTTTCGGTTTTGAAAAAGCCAGTAACGCTGAGCTGAACCCCGTTAAGCTCGACAATACGCTGGCATTCATGTTTGAAACGCGCTATTCGCAGGTCGTCACAGACTACGCCAGCAAACACCCAGGCCTTCAGGCAGATTACGTGGATTGCTGGCAAGGCCTGAAACGACATTTCCCGTACAACGAGAACAATTCATGAGCAAGGCATTTGCATCACGTGGCGATTTAACGGCTAAGACGGTTTCTTTTACTGAGGTTGGCAAAGATCTATGGGCCTTCACCGCAGAAGGTGATCCTAATACCGGCGTGATCATTGGCGATGAGAGTGTCATGATCGTGGATGCTCAGGCAACCCCCAGATTGGCTCGCCTGGTGGTGGAGAAAGTACGCTCTGTGACCGATAAACCCATCAGCCACGTTGTGTTGTCGCACTATCATGCGGTACGCGTGCTTGGCGCATCGGCATACGCAGCGCAGGACATTATTATGTCGGAAAAAGCGCGAGCCATGGTCGTTGAACGAGGACAAGAGGACTGGGACTCGGAGTTCGATCGTTTCCCCCGATTGTTCGAAGGCTATGAGGAAATCACCGGTTTAACCTGGCCCACGCAAACATTTAATCATCGACAGAGTTTCTATTTGGGCAAACGACGAGTTGATCTGATGCACTTGGGCCGAGCGCATACCGCCGGAGACATCGTTGCGTATGTTCCTGATCAAAACGTGATGTTTACCGGGGATATTGTTGAGTACCGATCCGCCTGCTATTGCGGTGATGCCCACTTTCATGATTGGCCGGGCACCCTTGAAGCCATTCGACGCTTCGATGTTGACGCCATAGCGCCGGGTCGGGGTGATGCGCTGGTTGGGTCTGAGAAGGTTAACGAGGCGTTGGATCTAACGGCCGATTTTGTCACATCGACTTACCGACCCGTGGCGAAGGTGGCATTGGGCGGTGGAACCTTGAAAGAGGCTTGGGATGCTTGTCGTGCCTCTTGTGATCCGAAATTTTCTGACTACGCCATCTATGAGCATTGTCTGCCGTTCAATGTGGCTCGTGCCTATGATGAAGCACGTGATCTGGACACGCCGCGCATATGGACGGCTGAACGAGACAAACAACTCTGGACGGATCTGCAAGGCTAATGCATTGAAATCCAGGCCATGACAAAGCAGCACTATCAACCGTTCCCGACACAGACACCACCTGAGCTTAAGGGTGCTCCTGCCAGGGTTTACCCCGTTGCCATCATTGGTGGAGGACCGATCGGGTTAGCGGCGGCGGTTGATCTGGCGCAGCACGGCGTCGAAGTCATCGTCCTGGATCAAAACAACACGGTGTCAGTGGGTTCGCGCGCTATCTGCTGGGCCAAACGAACGCTGGATATTTTTGACCGACTCGGCGTTGGCGAGCGCATGGTACGAAAGGGCGTTACCTGGCAGACCGGTCGACTGTTTCACGCACAGCAAGAGGTGTTCAATTTTGATTTGCTGCCAGATACTGATTACAAGATGCCAGCGTTCGTTAACTTGCAGCAATACCATGTTGAGCAATATCTGGTTGACAGAGCTGGTGACTTCCCAGACTTGATAGACCTACGGTTCAACAACACGGTAACCGATCATGTAACGAGCGATACCGGTGTTTCATTGCAAATCAGTACACCCGAGGGAGACTACAGCCTACAGGCAGAGTACGTGATCGCCTGTGATGGCGCTAATTCACCGACACGCAAGCGTATGGGTTTGTCGTTCGAGGGAGAGAGCTTTGAAGAGCGCTTTTTGATAGCGGATATAGAAATGGAAGACGATCCGTTTGCCAATGCAGACAATGCGGAACGCTGGTTCTGGTTCAAGCCACCCTTTCATGAAGGCCAATCCGCTTTACTGCACAAGCAACCGGATAATATTTATCGTATTGATTTACAACTTGGCGCTGACACCAACCCTGAAGAGGAATCGCGACACGAAAATGTGACACCGCGTATTCAGCAAATAATGGGCGATAAATCGTTCCAGCTTGATTGGGTGAGTGTGTACCGGTTTCGCTGTGCCAGGCTTGCACAATTTGTTCATGGCCGTCTGTTGTTCGCCGGTGATAGCGCCCATGTGGTGTCACCGTTTGGAGCGCGTGGTGGTAACGGAGGAACGCACGATGTTGACAACCTGTGCTGGAAGCTGGCAGCAGTTATTCAAGGCCGTGCACCGGCCTCTTTATTGGACAGTTACGAACAGGAGCGTGGTCATGGCGCCGATGAAAACATACGACACTCGGCGCGAGCTACGCGGTTTATGTCACCTGCTAACGATATGGAACGCTTATTTCGCGATGAAATACTCAGCCTGGCAGCTGATCTACCGTTTGCCCGTGCATGGATCAATTCGGGACGCTTATCGACTCCATGTTCACTGATTGACATGCCGTTACAGACATCTGACACCAGCGATACCCTCGCCGATGACAGCCGCTGTGGACTGGTTGCGCCAGATTTACCACTGGATAATGGCGATTGGTTACTGGCGAGCTTATCGCGCAATTCATTCACGCTACTACTGGTGGGTGTGAATCAGACCTCGATCATTGACTCATCCAACCTGCTCGATGCTCTGCCGGTGGTTACCATCTCACTGACTGAACACGCGCAACGACGTTATGGACGCGGCGCATTTCTGATACGCCCCGATCAACACATTGCTGCCCGTTGGGAGGGCACCGACCTCAACGCCTCTCTAGTCCGTCTTGCGTGGGATAGAGCTCTGGGGCTGGCCGATAAGGCACACGCTGCATGAGCCTGAACACTGACAACAATTTGGGCATAGATGCTGATGATGCCTACGCGGCATTACTTGAAGCCCACCGGCACCTAACACCCGAGCAGTCGCAACGACTTAATGCGCGTTTGGTGCTCATTCTGATGAATCAGGTTGGTGAGCTGGACATCATTAACCAAGCTATTGCAGCGGCTTGTAACGGCTTGCTGACTGATACCGGTGCACCTTAATGGTGTTTTTGAATTTACACAACATTAGCGACGTATGAAATTAGCCACTCTTAATACCGGTACACGCGATGGCGAACTGGTGGTTGTCTCGCAAGACTTGTCGCGTTACCTGGCAGCGCGCGATATCGTGCCGACACTGCAACAAGCGCTGGATGACTGGGCCGTTCATGAGCCTCATTTGCAGCAGCTCTCAACCACGTTAAATTCAGACTTAAATAGCGGGCAACCCTTTGACCAAAGCAGTGCTCACTCACCGTTGCCAAGGGCCTACCAATGGGCCGATGGTTCGGCTTATGTGAATCATGTGGAACTGGTGCGAAAAGCACGTGGCGCTGAAATTCCCGATAGTTTCTGGACTGACCCGCTGATGTACCAGGGCGGTTCCGATGCTTTTCTGGCACCACATGCGCCCATCAAAATGCCGACCACGGACTGGGGTATCGATATGGAGGCAGAGGTCGCTGTCATTACGGGTGATGTGCCGTTTGGTGCGACAGCCGAGCAAGCCGCTGATGCGATTCGATTGATCATGCTAGTCAATGACGTATCGTTGCGTGCTCTGATTCCTGCTGAACTGGCCAAAGGATTTGGTTTTTTTCAAAGCAAACCCTCCTCGGCATTTTCGCCGGTTGCTGTTACACCCGATGAACTGGGGGACAGCTGGCGTGAGGGCAAAGTCCATAGAGAGCTTCGAGTCGACTACAACGGCCAGCTTTTTGGCAAGGCCAATGCCGGGGTAGACATGACCTTTAATTTTCCGGCGTTGGTGGCACACGCGGCCAAATCGAGGCCGCTGATGGCAGGTACTATTGTTGGTTCAGGCACCGTATCCAACAAGCTCAATGGTGGGCCTGGTAAGCCCGTCAATGAAGGCGGTGTTGGCTACTCGTGCATAGCAGAAATTCGCATGATCGAAACTATTAACCAGGGCAAACCAAGTACACCGTTTATGCAATTTGGCGACACGGTCAACATTTGTATGAACGACGACAGTGGTCAGTCCGTGTTTGGTGAGATCGATCAGCGAGTTGAAAAACTGTGACCAGTGGCGGCTATGTGCTGCACAACTATTTTCGCAGTTCAACGTCTTTGCGCGTGCGTATGGCATTGGCTATCAAACAGATTGACTATGATTACAGCGCCTATTCACTCTTAGACAATGAGCACCGGGACAACAGCTACTTGGCGCTGAATCCAGAAGGCTTGGTGCCTGCCTTGCAAACCCCTGATGGGGTTATCAGTCAATCGATGGCCATACTCGAATACCTGGATGAATCCCATCCGGCACCTGCTCTGCTGCCTGCAGATGCAGCGGGCCGGGCTCGAGTCAGGTCGTTGGCTCATGTTGTTGCGCTGGATATTCACCCCATCAACAATCTGCGAATTTTGCAATACCTGCGTCGTGAATTCCATGCCGATGACATGGCGGTAAGCACTTGGTTCAGACACTGGGCTGATACAGGGTTTAAGGCCCTAGAAGTCCGCCTGTCCTCAGACGAACAAACCGGTGTTTTTTGTCATGGTGATCAGATGACTTTGGCTGACATCTGTTTGGTTTCGCAGGCGGTGAATAATCGACGGTTTGATCTACCCCTGGAGAGTTACCCGACCATTCAGCGGATTGTGACTCACTGCCTGGACCTACCCGTTGTGCAACAGGCATTGCCAGATAGACAGCCTGATTCACCCGCGGGTTAACGTCATGTCTCAAAGACACTAACCAGTCCTAGAGGTACCTCTCGAATCCGGTGTTTTAATTGGCTTGGAGCATTGTGGGTTGGGTGTCTCAGGTGAATGACTTTCGTAAGGCTGTTATGAGCCTGTCTGGCCAGTTGTTATCATAAGCCACAGCTAATCCGAATCCCCAGACAGGTCCAGGCCAGGCCGGGTCGGTTTCGTTGCGCGCCACCACATGACAATGAAGTTGCGACACGATATTGCCTAGCATAGCTACATTAACGCTTTTACAGCCGGTCTGGTGCTGAACGACGCGACTGACCTGATTGACATCTGCCATGAATTGATTGCGTTGCTCATGAGTTAGGTCATGTAGTTCGTTTATGTCAGCAACAGTGGGTACTAACACCACCCAAGGCCAGCGGCTATCGTTCATCAGCAAAATTGCTGCGTTGGTGGTTTCACACAATGGTACTGTGTCAGCGATGATTTGCGGGTGTATGGACATGTTTTTAGCGCGCTACTGGGTTCGTTTGTAAAACACCATGAATAATCCGGCTATCAAACTAAGCAAGCCTGGCACCAGAAAAAACACAGACTCAAACCACATACCGGTGAACGAATTAATGCGAATGTCATCTTGTTTTTGTACGTGAACACGGATGTTAACTATTTCTCCGATCTGGTGTGGGGGCGGATAGCTACCGACGTTGGTTCGCGCCCGGCGCCGGGTACCATTGTCGTCAGTGAACTCAACCACAGCGTACAATTGCTTGCCAGCGTCTGTGCCGGTTGCGGCAGGATCGGGCTGCAGATCAACAACAGTTGCTTGCCTGGCGCTGGATTCGTCCCTATACGCCTGCTGCGCCGTATATAACTGCGCACCGTGCGATAGCGGCAACAGGGAGGCTACGATAAGACATAAGCCAAGAGTAGCGGTACTGGTAAGTTGCATGAACAGTGGTGGTGCAATGTGTCTGGCAAAAGCTTAGCGTAGTGTGACCAGCAACGCATGCAAAGTTAATGTGCAAATGTTTCACTCACACAACACCAGAGTACCGGCTGATCAACACATTGTAAGCACTAATCGGTTAAGTTGATCAATTCATCGATTTACTGCGTAAGATCAAGAAAGTCTTTTGTGGTTGCACACTAATGCAAGAAAATTCCCATGCACCTGCTCCATTTAAAGTGTACTACGATGGCGCGTGCCCATTGTGCTCAGCTGAAATCGCTACCTATCAAAGGGCTGCGGGTGCGCAGCATCTGGACTGGGTAGATGCATCGTCTTGCAGCGGGATTGCGTTAGGTGATGATCTTCAGCAGGCAGATGCGTTGGCTAGAATGCATGTCAGGGATGAAAATGGCCAACTGATCAGTGGTGCGGCGGCGTTTGCGGCTATTTGGGAACGGCTACCTCGTACGCGCTTGCTGGGCAAGCTGCTTGGAACACGGGTAGCGCTGTTTTTTCTGGAACCGGCTTATCGCCTGTTTCTCACAATCAGACCCTTATGGCGTAAATAGACGTATTGCATTAGAACATTAGGTCGTTGGCAGAACACAGAAACTCGATCAGTGGTGCGGTTGTTTTTATATGCCTGCCAATGAGTTTGTAAAAGTCTTTATCGTGGATACTACCGACGGGCAGATTGCAAATTACCATAAAATCCTTACGTCTTAGATCTTCAATTAACGGATGATCCGGTGACATACCCTTGGGCGCGCGTTGCAGCGAATCCCCGGCCAGAAAGAAATCCTGTTTTGTAAGAATTTTGCGCTTGACACTTTTCCATTCTTTGGGATGTTCATCAATCAGGGTGCGTATGGCTTTCAACGAGGCGCTGTCCGGATGCCACATGCCGGCACCGAAGAACACCTCCTTTGCCTCAATATGCACATAGTAACCCGGTGCATGAACATCCTTGCCCCGCACATGACGAAATTGGATACCAATATTGGTTTTGTAGGGAGTCTTGTCCTTGCCAAAGCGGGTATCGCGGTACACGCGCATCATTGAACCCCCGATTTTTTTAGCGGAAACATCAAAGTATGGTGACACTTTTTGCACGGCAGGGCCCATGCTCTGAATAAAGGACAGTGTGGGTGTTCGCACGTCGTCCTCGTAGCGCTGTTTATTCGCATTGAACCAGTCCCGGTTGTTGTTTTTCTCAAGCGCCTTGAGAAACTGCAGTGTCTTTTTGGGAAACATAGCTGGATAATCTGGCTTGCGGTACACCAGGCTAGTGTACAACGTGTCAGCTATACCCCTGCTGCTTGTTCGGTTTGCTGTATTCTTACGGCTGATCGGTTGTCGTGATCTTCTTTTTTCACTTCTCTCTTTCATGTTCAATAGACGGGACTACTGCCACGCGTGAGCTCTCTGACGTTCGGATATTTGCTTATGCTGCTGGCATTTCTGTGCTTCTCAGTCATGGATACTTCAGCCAAGTGGGTGGTAGGGGCGGCGATACCCGCCTTACAAGTTGCCTGGTTGCGCTACTTCGGGCACCTGGTGTGCGCGGTAGTCATATATGCCCCTAAGCACGGTTTACGCATGGTTCGCTCCAAACGACCGGGCATACAATCACTGCGTGCACTTTTTTTATTATGCTCTACCGCGTTCAATTTTTCGGCACTGCAGTATTTACCGCTGACCACCACCATCGCTATTTTTTTCGTTGCACCGCTGGCGGTGTGTCTGCTTAGCATTCCGTTTCTGGGCGAAAAGGTGGGGTTCAGACGCCTACTGGCGGTCATGATTGGTTTTATCGGCGTACTGGTTATTGTAGAACCATGGAGTACAACCTTTGACCCGCATGTGTTTCTGTCATTGGCCGCCATGTTGTGTGCCTCTGGCTACTTCATCATGAGCCGAATGATTGCTGGCGTAGATGGCAATGCCACGGTCCAATTCTATGTGGCTGGTATAGCGACAGTGTTGCTGGCGCCAGTTGCGGCCATGCAGTGGGTTTGGCCTGCAGATCTGCAAACCTGGTTGATTATCGGACTGATCGGTAGTCTGGGTATGATCGGCCACAGTGTGCTGACACTGGCCCACCGGCATGCCGAGGCGTCCGTTCTAGCACCGACGGTTTATTCTCAGGTTGTTTTTATCGCCGTGCTTAGCTGGGTGGTGTTTGGCCAACCGCCAGATCGACAGACGATGATCGGCACATTGATCATTGTGGGCAGCGGTTTATTCATCTGGTTTAGAGAGCGACACCAGGCCAATCAGAATTGAACGCCTAAACGGTTACAGAGCACTAGCGGGACAAGACCTTATCGAGCAGCCGTGTGCTGAGTATTCGCTTTAATGTGCCAGCTATGTAGGTGGGTGTGGTGACGTAATAGCGTGGTTTAGGATTACGGTGTTCCAGCGCATGAATTAATTTATTCGTGACAGCCTCAGGGAGTAGTTCAAATCGGTCTTTTTTGCTAGAGGTATCATAGAGTCTTGGACGAAGCTTAGTCTCATAGTCTTCACGACGTGCTGCATTTTCCCAGTCAATCCACTGTTCAAAATGTGCCACAGAATTTTGCCGAATACGTGTGGCGATGGGGCCGGGTTCTATCAGGCTGACATGAATGGGGGTGTCAGCCATTTCCAGTCGCAAGGTGTCACTCAGACCTTCCATGGCAAACTTGCTAGCGTTGTAAGCGCCTCTGAATGGCAGGGCAGCGAAGCCAAGCACCGAGGAGCAGTTAATAATTCGCCCCTGTGCGTTGTCGCGCATCGATGGAATCAGTGCGCGAATCAGCTCAAACTGACCGAAAAAATTGGTGTCAAACAGTGTTCGTAGAGCTTCGCGAGGTAGATCTTCTACCAGCCCTGGTATCGCGTAGGCACCGTTGTTAAACAGTGCATCAACACGGCCGTTAGTCAGCTCTAGTGCACGCTGAGCGCCTGTCTGTACACTGTCGCTGCAGGCGTAATCCAGCACAAAAGACTCCAAGCCTTGCGCGGTGAGCCGCTCGCAGTCCTTCTGCTGGCGGCAGGTGGCCAACACGCGCCACCCTCTCTGTGACAGCGTTGTGGCGGCATCAAGGCCAATTCCTGACGAGCAGCCGGTGATAAGTATGGAGCGTTGAGTCATGAGTTTGTTGGGCGCTATACGGAACGTAAATGGTACCGTTTCTTGCACAGTGGGTTGGATGAAAGATTCTGCTTGCGCGAACTCGTTGCGACAAGGTGGCGACTATGGCAGCCTTGGTTGGCGCTGTGTTTGTATGGCGTTTAAGGGTCTGTGCTTGCTGTCTGTCTCTAGCGGCGTACTTTGTGGCGATGCAGCGAGTGATCTGTCAGAACCGGTTGAGCAACTGACTGGCGAACACACAGGTCAGCTTATAGACGACCTGGCTGTCGAGTCTGCAGGGACTGGTGAGTCTGCTGAGACTGCGGAGCTTTGTCCGATGCGCAAACTGCAGCAGATCTGCGCGCCAGCGACTCCCTCAGACAGTACCGTTGTTATGGATTGTTCGCTGGATTTTAAACAGCAGGATTGTATGGCGGTTGGTGCTAGGACCAATGAGATTACGCGCAAGCTATTGTTTCACGGCAGTTCAGCGAGCGGTATTACCGCCAACTTTAATGGTGCGCATATTAATGCAGGGATGGGTCAGATCAACCACCGGCGGCAGGACATTATTGAAATTGCATCGACTGTCGATCAACATGGTCGGTGGCAAACACCGGTTAACGTGAACATTCGCAATGCATTGGTGACTGGTTCTATTCGCATATTCGGTATGGGGCGCAATGGTGAGTCACCCTATGTCAGGCAGTCGTCACAGCAATCTGGCCATATCATCAGAGCTCAGGCTGTAGCGCCATCGCAGATTCATCTGACTAACCTACATGTCGTTGGTACGGGCCGGAATCCGGTTTACTTTTCTCCCGGTGTGACTGATTCGTCTTTGACAGAATCAGTGATAACCGGGGTTTCCCAGCGCGTGGGTGTGTACCTGGATGCTGAGACCCGCAGGATACAGGTTCGTGACAATATCTTTGATGTGAAAACTTCCGATGGAAGCTATTGGGGGTTTTATGACCGCGGTTGGCCACAAGTCGCAGTTGATGGATCAGCACACAACACCATAAGCGGCAATGTGTTCAAACGGGTTAGCAATGGGGCCATATTTTTGTATCGCAATTGCGGCGAAGGAGGGACTATTCGATACACGACTCCCTCACACAATCTGATTACCAACAACCGGTTTGAACTAGCCGCTGGTTTAGATTCAATGAGCGCAGTGTCGCCAATCGTGTTCATAGGCTCGCGTAACTACGGCCTTGTGGAGAACTGGATGCCAGGCAGTCATTGTAATGATGATCAGCAGTCGGTTGCCTATCTGGGGAGTGCTAAGTCAAATGCCGACCACGCCAGTTTCAATCGGGTGAGCGATAACGTATTTGTGACAATGGACCAATCCCGTAGTCGTATTGTGGATAACGGACCTTATATCCAAGTGGGTAACACCCGGCTGGATCAATTCAACGTCATTGAGAAAAACCGCCTGGTTGGGCGTAATGGTTTTTGAAAACCCTCGATCTCTACTGTCACAACATAGGTGTGCAGCGGTTTTGTTGCGTTGGCCGCTGCGGGGTGAGTGGAGTCAGGTCAATGCGCTCATCCAGCATACGCCTGAATAATAGCGCGATGCGTGAGGTGTCGAAATTCATAGGTAATTGTCGGGTTTCGATCATCTGCCAATCACCATCTCGCCAATCGGCTACGGCGAATTCGAATACATAGTCATCCTCGATACCCATACGTAGATCCGATGCGACCAATTGGTTGGCTTGGACAGACAGGGCAAACGCGCCGCGCGTGAACCAATCCAGCCGTTTCACTGGCCAATGGGTTAGCCATTGCCCACAGACTTGTTTGCCGTTGTCGTAGCTATCAAGATCGATACTTAATTTATTGTCAAGTAAAGAGCTATAGCCCTCTAGGTAGTGATTATCGGTGATAACCACGCTGCGCCACAGCAACGAGAATGGAAACGGCGCAACCAGTACATGGTTAGCGGATATGTTTTTTGTGGCCAGTGTATCCATCAGTTTTAGCCGCGTACTGTGTTGTGCGTACAGCGTCCAGCCAAGGTAGCCTGTGCTGATTACAAGCCCCGATAAAACAATCACTCTGGCGTTATGCCAAGGTCGAATCCAGGCAGTAACGACACCGATAAGCAATGGCACTGTGTATAGCGGATCTATAATAAAC
>CALKXZ010000056.1 GCA_938003775.1 uncultured Granulosicoccus sp.
AAATTTCAAGGGACCAGCCCCATCCAGAGTAGCCGCCTCGATAAGCTCTTTGGGAAGTGTCAGAAAATACTGTCGAAAGAAAAACGTTCCTAGTGCAGCAGCGAGCGCAGGCAAAACAATACCTGCATGAGTATTAATCAAACCTAGTGACGCAACAACACTGAATGTATTGACGAAACGCGATTCCAACGGAAACAATAGCGTCACCAGTACAAACCAAAATACAATCTTCTTAATCGGCATTCGAAAGAAAACAATGGCGTATGCGGTGAGCAATGACAATACCGTGGTAAGCGCTGCTACACCAACAGCCACAATCAGGGAATTGATGAGCATTGCAAGTGGCGTGATTTGATCGGTAAAACCCGATTGAATTGACAGTACACGACCATAGTTCTGCAAGGCTTGATTTCCCGGCAGCCACTGCAAACCTTGGCTCTGAAGAACGGATGTTAGATGCGTTGAAGATGCTACCACCACGACAATAGGGCCCAACATGAACACCATGCCCATACAGAGCACCACATGGGAAAGCAACGTATGCACACGACTACCGCCAGCTACATCAACCCGTTCGCTGTCAGAGAGGCCTAGCACTGAATTTCCACCGCAGTGATGACGTGGGCATTGGCGTAGCCACCAAAGCTCAGGTGTCTAACGCAAGCGATCACCCGTTGTTTTATCAAATACCATCGCACGCTCCGCGTTAAACCCGAGCGTCAAAGTAGAATCCAGATCCGGCAACATATCCTGACTGGTCTTGAAGCAAAACTCCATCTCTTCCACACCATCATCCGTGGCGCCCAGAATCCCACCATAGATCAGATTGTCGGAACCATGCTGCTCAACGATATCTACACGCAATGGAAACTGCCCATTATCATCCAGGGATAGTTCATCTGGGCGAATCCCCAGGACCAACTCTTTGGAGTTCGGTAAATCACTAAAACCTGCAAGCTTCAGATTGCCATTGACAAGATGCTGGCCATCAAAAGTAACAGGCAACAAATTTACTTGTGGCGAGCCGATAAATGATGCAACAAACAGAGTTTCCGGATTATTGTACAGATCGATCGGTGCACCCATCTGCTCGATCTTGCCGTCGTTGATCACTGCAAGCCTGTCAGCCAACGTCATGGCCTCAGTCTGATCATGGGTAACGTAAATGCTGGTTACATTCATTCGGCGTTGCAGGCGTTTTATCTCTATACGCATTTGCACGCGGAGCTTCGCATCCAGGTTGGACAATGGCTCATCAAACAAAAAAACTTTCGGTTCACGCACAATTGCGCGACCCATGGCCACTCGTTGCCGCTGCCCTCCCGACAACTGATTGGGCTGACGATCAAGAAAATCACCTATACGAAGCATCTCTGCCGCATCAGTGACTTTTTTGTCAATTTCAGACTTGGGCATCCCCCGATTTTTAAGTCCATAAGACATATTGCCGCGTACGGTCATATGAGGATAAAGCGCATAGTTCTGGAAGACCATCGCGACATCTCGATCCGCTGGCGATACATCATTTATCAGTCCATCATCAATATGAATCTGACCGTCGGTAATTTTTTCGAGCCCGGCGATCATCCTGAGCAATGTGGATTTACCGCAGCCTGAAGGCCCAACGAACACAATAAATTCACCACTTTGGATTTCCATGTCCACGCCGCGCACAGCTTCCGCGCCGTTTGGGTACGTTTTAATGACATTGCTTAGTTGTACCTTGGACATTACTTTTCGCTCTCCACCAGTCCTTTTACAAACCAATTCTGAAAAACCAGCACAACCAACACAGGCGGCAATGTTGCAAGGATGGTTAATGCAAAGGCTTTTTGATATTGCGGCAGCTCGCCACCTTCAGCCAATATTTGATAAATCTGCTTTATCCCAATCACCAGTGTGTAGTTTTCTTCTTTTGTGGTCATGATCAAAGGCCACAAGTACTGATTCCAGCCAACAACAAACATGATGATCAGAATGGCTGCAATCATGGTTTTGGACAATGGCACCAGGATGTCCTTGAAGAACCCCCAAGCCGTTGCACCATCTAGCCGCGCAGCTTCCAGCAGTTCATCAGGTACTGAACGAAAAAACTGGCGAAAGAAAAACGTTCCAGTGGCAGACGCAATTAGCGGTACGATCAACCCAACATGCGTATCCAGCAAACCTAGCCCTGCCACTACCTCATACGAGGGTATGATCCGCACCTCCAATGGCAGCAGCAACGTCATGAAGATGACCCAGAACAGAGGTACTGCCAGCTTAAATCGGAAATACACGATGGCGTAAGCGGCGAGCATGGAGATAATAACCTTACCTACAGCGAAACCAATCCCGAGTATCAGACTATTCTTTAACATGGTTGTGCCGAGTACTGATTTCATGACACCGCCATCAACAAACAACACCTGCCTGTATGTTTCAACAAAATCACTACCTGGCCAGAACTGCAATCCATTTCGTAAGATATGCTCGGCGGAATGCGTAGACGTGGCAAACGCCACCCACACGGGCAGACTCATAAAACACACACCCACGATCAGAATCGCGTGAGTTGAGATTAATCGCCAGTTCCACTGTTTCATGCTTTTAAGCCTCAGTAGTGAACTTTGCGTTCAATGAATCGGAACTGCACAACTGTTAGTGCCAAAACCATAATCATAAGCACTACAGATTGCGCGGATGATCCGCCGAGATCAGCCCCTCTGAAACCGTCCTGGAATACTTTAAACACAAGCGTATTGGTTGCCCCGCCTGGTGCGCCGCGGGTTGTCGTATCAATGATGCCAAAGGTCTCAAAAAACGCATAGGTGATGTTGATCACCATCAAAAAGAATGTCGTCGGTGCCAACAATGGGAACGTGATTGTCCAAAAACGCCGTGTTGGGCTTCGACAGTCCATCATCGATGCTTCGTTTACAGATTTAGGAATACCCTGGAGCCCAGACAAAAAGAATATGAAATTCACACTGACTTGCTTCCATACTGATATCAGCACCACAACAAAACCGGCGTCAAATGAATCAAGTTTATGATCAAAATCCCAACCGATGGCGTTAAGAAATTTGTACATGTCCCCGATCAAGGGATTAAACATCAGGTTACCCATTAGGCCTGCCACTGGCGGCGCGATGGCATACGCCCACATCAGGGTTGTTTTGTAGGTACTCGCACCGCGGATGACTTCGTTGGCTTTAACCGCCAAGAGCAAGGCGAGTGCAAGGGATAAAAAGGTGACAATCGCCGAAAATACGATGGTAAAGCCAGCAGCCTGCAACCATGAGTCGCTGAAGATGGTGTCTTCGTAGTTTCTGAACCACACAAACTGGCTGGACAGTCCAAATGCGTCCTCTAACAGGAATGACTGATAGATAGCCTGTGCCGCTGGCCAGAGGAAAAATACAAGAATGATGATTATTTGCGGAGCGACGAAGAGATAAGGAATCGCGCTGTGCTCGAATTGAACTCTCTTCACTGATAAATTCCAGGCGTGAGTCGCGGTGAAGAAGTGACGGCAGAACGCCGTCACTTCATTTTACAAACAGTCTTAAGCTTACTTATACGTGTCGTTAAAACGCTCTAGCAGGGCGTTGGACTCTTTCTCCATTGCCGCAAACGCTTCGTCAACCGTGGCATCTCCAGAAAAGATGTCATCGTAGTGCTTGTACATGACGTCACGTATTTGTACGTAGTAGCCTAAACGATAACCCTTCGTCCATTCACCACCAGGCTGACTCAACTGCAAGATACCAATTTCAGCATCCGGCGTAGTTTCGTAATAGCCCTCTTTTTTGGCGTCATCGTAAGCAGCCTGGGTGATAGGCACATATCCAGTTTCTTTGTGCCAGAACACCTGGTTTTCTGAGGCAGTCATGTAGGCGAAGAAATCAGCAACCGCTTCGTAATCCGCATCGTCATGGCCCGCCATCGCAAACAGAGCGGCCCCACCGATAAAGGTACCCTTTGGCTCCTTTATGATGCTTTCCCAATAAGGCAGAAAAGTTGCGCCAAACTCGAAATCGGCTGATTTGGTCAGACCACCAAATGAACCCGAAGACCCGAGCCACATGGCAACTTCTTTCTGAACAAACGCATCCTGATTGTCACCCCACGCACGACCATAGAAACCGTAATAGCCAGCGTCGAGCCATTCCTTGACTTTACCCCAGTGCATTTTCATGTGGTCATTGTTGTAAAGCAGCTTTACGTCTGTACTGTCGTAGCCGTTATTACCCGTAGCCATTTGAAGATTGTGTCGGCTATGGAAATTCTCGGAAAAAATCCAGGGGCTGTGGCTTTGCGCTAGTGCAGTGAATCCCGCTTCCTTTAATTTTGGCGCAATAGCCTCAAACTCTTCCCATGTTTTTGGCGGGGCATCAATACCTGCTTTGGCGAATGCATCCTTGTTGTAGTACAACAATGGCGTCGAAGAATTAAACGGCAGACCGATCATCTTCCCTGCAGAATCAGCATAAAAATATCGTACACCAGGGATGTAGTCTTCAATGTTGAAGTCTTTCATCAGATCAGCGACGGGAACCGTGGCGCCTTTAGCATTGATGATAGTGGCAGCACCGGCATCAAAGATCTGGATGATATGTGGCTGCTCCTTAGCACGGAATGCAGCAATGCCTGCTGTCATTGTGTCTTCATAACCACCTTTATAGGTGGGTACAACCACATAGTCAGACTGGCTGGCATTATAATTTTCAGCAATTTCGTTGACCACTTCACCTAAGCGCCCACCCATTGCATGCCACCACTGCACTTCAGTTGCAGACAGCGCCTGGGTGCTAGTCATCATGCCGCTGCTTAACGCAAGCGCAGCCAATAATGGTTTGAACTTCATAAACATATTCTCCTAAAAGTTACTTTTTTATTTAATACTTGGTCAATTCAGGGGCGAAGACCGTAGGTTTATCACCTCCAACCAATCATAAACTTGGTTTACTACACCAGTATTAAACCATTAATCTCCCCGCCAAGGAATCACAAATATACCTTGGTCGTCCCCAGGGGATGAAACTACCTATTCAGACTAGTTTCTTGAGGCTTTTAGCGCCTACACGCTCGAAAGCGTCAAAAATGGAAAAGGTATTGCGACGTACTCTACTACATCTTCCCGAAACAATTGGCATAGTAGGTGGTTGTCGCCGGCCAATCGCTGAACATCCCGACAACGCCGACATCTTGAGCCAGAACGTGCAGAGCTTGGTACATGGCGCTATCGTCTTTAACAGCAGGTTTGATAGTTTGGTAGTACCAACCACCGCCACTATCTAGCGGGCCAGAGCGCTCAAGCGTCCAACCGACTAAATTCAGTCCAGATTCCGAAGCGGCCTTTGCATACTTGGACGGTACAATATTTTTGTCCTTGTCCAATCCCAACATCATCCACATCGGTGGTGCCAGAATCGTTACACCTGCGTCGACCAACTCTTCCATCGACGGCTTCCAGGACTTAGGCTTTTCAACATTAAAACCTTTATCTCGATAGCGCCCATCCAGCCATGCTGCTTGCTTGCCAAATTCGGGAGCATGATTTATCCAATATTTGACATCATCGAGATTAAAACTCTGCAAATAAACATCAGCAGGCATAACTGAATTGGCTTCATACTCATCAACAAGCGCTTGCGCATATTGCTCCTGCGTCCACTGATCTCCATTTGTGAATGTAAATGGCATAGGCACTTGCGGTGCTTTTAATTCAGGAATCATTTTCACGCCAAGTGACTTGAACAACTCTATGCTTTCAACGTGGGTTAGCAGAGTTCCACTGCCTACACTTTCGGCATGGGGTGTATTTTTCAGCGAAAGGTATTCTTCAAGCGTATTGGCTTTTTTGTTTACCTTGTCGAATCGACCTTCAAGTGATTTGAATTCTGCGACTGTAAGATCGCTTGCACAGCATTTGACATTGCTAAACGGCGCACTGCTGGACATATCCGGCGGCACACTACATTTTTGTGCCAAAGGTGTCGTCAATATATTAGTTGTAGAATGCAAATCACACTGCGAATGCCTACAAACGAGCGCTTGGTCTTTGGTGAACGTAACATCACACTCGACAATGCCCGCACCACTATTAACAGCTGCAATGTAGCCCTCGCGTGTATGCTCAGGGTATCCAAACGGTGCCCCCCGGTGAGCAATGGAAAAGTCACTTCTCTCGGCCGTATTGGCAGCACAGGCCTGCAGGGTTGCCCGAAGCTCGCCATTTGGTAAACCGGCGATCAACTGAGCCGGCCGATCTCCAAGGTCTACTGGATCAGCAGCTACTGCGATGGGTGCAAAAACGTGAGCCACTGTGAGCGGAAGCACCAAAAAAACAATCCGTTTTGATATACGTGCCATACGGATTTTCATTAAGGTAGGTTCCTTTCAGCCGTGCAAGTGAATGCTCTATTCTGCATCCATCATGACTGAAAAAGCAAACTTATCTCGAGTTGACTGCCGCAACAAACATTGCATTCACCGGCATCAAGCGGGCACTGGGAGTGCTGAGCGGGTGTTTCAATAGTTAGTCGGCGAGTCCAGGCGCAGAACGCACCGTCTCAGCAGGAAAAACCTAGGCGCTTACCCAATGTCTTGGATAACCCGTATCCAGGTGGATGAATCCGGATTTCGTATAGTATCCGACACCGCCGAGCATCAATCGACGCGCCTCTCGTTGAATAACCTTGTTGTCAATACCGGGGATATAGAAATCAATAGCCCGACCATCGACATGGAAGCTTCGCTTGGCAACGCGGGGAGATAGTTTTCTCAGCGACGCATTTGTTGCCGGCGTTCGATAAGCAGACAATACATGGATACGTTCGTTGGTATCCAATACTGTATACAAACGATATAAAAAATCGTAGAGATTTTTATCCATCAACTTGGATTTGTTTACGCGGTGATCGCGTAAAAAATAATTCAACTGCCCAACGTGATCGTCAATATAGTCGCCGTCTTCCCAATAAACAACGTCTAGGAGCTCGTCTGTATTCAAGTTGACCAAACTCAATCGACGACGTTCCGACGGTCTTACCTCTGCCTGAGGTGGAATAGCCAACGCGGAACCACTGAAAAGGGCCGCCGGAATCAAGATAGAACTTCGCAAAAAGGTGCGACGAGATTTTGATATGTTAGTGATTTCTCGATGCAAAACTGTACAACCCCTGCTGAGTCAGAAGAAGATCTAATCCAATTGCCAGTAGCACTGATTAAATCTCATCGCTCAGAAAACTGCTCTTCCTGATATATAGAGCGACCTTTGGGAGTACGAATCAAGCAATTACAGAGTGAAAAGGTGAAGTCGATATTAGTGAATTGATACCATGTGAACACGATGTGGATTTGTCTTCACCTTAAGTATCAATTTAGGCCCTAATACTTCATCGGACTGGTAACTGCGGCGTTTCACATTCTCCACAGGATAGAAATGCCTCTGCCTCATAGCGCACAAATATGGGCCTCGGTGAGGTTTGAAGCAGATTCTGCGTTGAGTAGTTTTACCCCGATGGCCATCGACATGGGTCCGAAAAGTCGACCGCGGTAACACGGTAACAATCGCGACTATAAGTAAGGATGGTAGGTGCTGCCCGATTTCGATAGTGCATGACTAAAACCGGCAAATCAGGAAAGGTCAGACAAACACAACAACCACTAGACCGAGCAGGTAAATAGTGCAGTCTGGTTGCCATTTCTCCTATGCGTTAGGATG
Source organism: uncultured Granulosicoccus sp. (assembly GCA_938003775.1). GTDB lineage: Bacteria > Pseudomonadota > Gammaproteobacteria > Granulosicoccales > Granulosicoccaceae > Granulosicoccus. The sequence continues at coordinate 7,712 of CALKXZ010000056.1, forward strand.
ATGCACTGAATCCTACCTTCGAGAATCAGCATAGTGACACGACCAGCTCGTACCTTCGACATCCTGCCTGCGCTTCACCTGTCGCAAGGACGACTCGTCGATCTGGCAGCTGATACGACGAGCGATGAACCAGTGCTTGATCAGGAAACCGATCAACTCGCCGCGGCGCGCCATGCGATTGACCACGGTGCGCAATGGCTACACATTGTCAACGTGGATACGAGCTTCGATCCATCAGCTGAGCACGATTGGAAGTTGCTAGAGCAATTGTGTCAACTTCCCGTACAGGTTCAATATGGCGGTGGGCTCGGCAGCGCCGAGAACATCGACAGGGCAATTGGTGCAGGCGTCAGCCGAGTGCTGTTGAACACATTGGCCATCAAGTCTCCAGAGATAGTGTCGGCAGCAATCATCAAGCACGGCCGAGAGCACTTCGCGCTCGCCATCACGGCGAGCCCGGAGGGTGACGTCGTCGACCCGAATTGGGAAGCAGTAGGTGGGCTGGAGGCGCTGACGCTCGCTGTACAGATGTACCAGCTCGGCATTACAACGTTGGTGCACACCCGGCTGCAACCTGACGGCACAATGAGTGGAACCGATCTCGATAACTCCAGCGAGCTTGCCGAACTTTCAGGTATGGATGTGATCGTCGGTGGTGAAGTGCGAGACTTGCAGGATGTAGTCGATTGTTACAACCGACCCGGCATCACTGGCGTTCTGATTGGTAGAGCCTTGCAAACGGGCAAGTTTGGTCTCGGTGATGCGCTGGATGAGACTCGCGCCACGCTTGCATTCGAATCGGGAGTTCCACGTTGGAAAGAAGAACAACAGACTCTGCGAGTGCGACTGCGTCGCAGCTTGTCACACGCCTACCTTATGCGTCATGTTCCCGATGTAAACAGACTGCGAGTGCTTGACGCCGGAGGCGGTAATGGTCAAGCCAGTTTGCCAATAGCAGAATTGGGTGCGAACGTTGACGTTGTTGATCGGTCGATGGCCATGCTACACGACCTTGAAACGATCGCTGAGGCAAACAATCTGCAGGAGCGGATAAAAGCGCACGCAAACGATATCCGCCACATCAGCGAGCTGTTCGAGACTGATACCTTTGACTTGGTTATCTGCCACAACGTCATCCAGTACAGCACAGCCTGGGAAGCGCTACTTGTCTCGATGACAGCTCCGTTAAAATCCGGTGGTTTGTTGTCCCTCGTGGTCAGGAACTGGTATGCAGAACCCTACCGGATTGATGTAAGTCGTCACACAGCTGAAGAACTACCCACATTACTTGAACGAACACGCGGCCCGTCACGAGTGTTCGATGCAGACGTATTGTTCTTTTCCACAGCGTTTTTGCAACAGTGGCTGCAAAATCAAGGGTTCGAGATACTTGACGACTACGGACTACTATGCCGTAGCGATGACATTCCCGATTCCGACGGGCCCGGTGGTGATCAGATGTTACTGGATAAGCTCCATGCACTGGAAACTGCAATGGGAGAACGCTCACCTTACAAGCACACAGCACGTTATCTGCAAATAGTAGCCAGAAAAGTTTGATGGCGCCTTGGTATAGCAGCAATCAAGTATCGCTTAAACCCTGAATGCTACTGCGGAGTGAACAAGCGATCACTGGTACTGCAAGTCCCTTGCAGCACCTGCTCGTACCAGTGAATTCTTCATCTTCAGTAATTCTTCACCTTCACTTATGTGGCAGAAAATCCATCGCAGCTTGCTGATAGATTGCCATGATGCATTCAACACCCGGCAGGCATTCGCTCACATGTGGTGTATTGGCAGGTACAAACCAATGAGCACCGGCTGATAACTTCTTTTTAGTCTCAGGTTTCCCAGGTTCCCAATGCATGGATACGCCGGTGACAACAATACCCACGTAGTCATGCGTGTGCGTGTGTAATGGTGTTGTCATTCCCGCCGGAAATTTAACGTAAGTCACGTGCCCTTCACTGGAAAAATCACCTGACACTGGTGATACCTGCGGCCCGAATCCAGATTCAACCCAACTAAGCTCATCCGCTGCCGTATGCGCTGTTGGCGCGGTGTTCTTTGCCGCTACTCCAACACCAATCGCGCATGCCGCCGTCGTCAGCAGGCTGAAACCCATAACAACCAGTTTCTGGCTTTTGTTTCTCATTTTCGCTATTCCTGTTAAATCGGAATCAGCAATATATTGTGTTTCTATAGTTGATTATATATCCTTATGTACTGTTTTCTTATCCTATTCGACTGAATCAGATGGTATGGACGACAACGCACTCAGTACGATCCTGACCCAACTAAGAGTCTCCGGCGCCATTGTCCTGAGTCAGGCCCACCCGATTCCATGGTCCATAGAGGTCCCTCCCGGAAACGCACTACGTAGTTATCTCAATGTCGGTAACGACATCAATGTCGTACCTTTTCACTTGGCACAACGCGGCAGTTTCAACTTTCAACCCAACATGGGTACACCCATGGTGATTGAAGCGGATCAGCTGGTTATTTGCGCGAACGGCGACGGTCATGTACTCAGTAGTGGCAAGACTACAAAGACGCGGACATTTGAGGCTGTAATGTCCGATGGCTCATTCGACACCCACTCATTGGGAGCCGATTACACAGAAGGTGTTTGCGGTGTCTTCATGTTGCGCCACACGCAACATAATCCCCTTATTGCAACACTCCCAAATCAGATCAAGGTCGACATCGGCCACGCTAGGGGCTCCGCATCCCTTCGTGCATTGCAAGAATACGCGAAGCCA
>CALKXZ010000057.1 GCA_938003775.1 uncultured Granulosicoccus sp.
TGACCCGTTCCACGAGCTTGGCTTCGAACTTCTCGCGAATAGTCTCTTGAACCAATAGCCGGGATGAGGACGTACAGCGCTCACCATTGATCGAGAAGATCATGAAGATCACCGCATCCAGGGCGCGTTCGAGATCGGCATCTTCAAATACAATGACAGGGTTCTTTCCACCAAGCTCTAAATGCATTTTCTTTAACGTGTCTGCGCCCTGCCTGGTGATGATACTGCCAGTTCGGCTTTCGCCCACAAAGGCGATCGCTTTTATTGCAGGATGCTCTGTCAGGCGTTTACCAGCCTCGATACCAAATCCATTGACGGTATTCAATACCCCTTTCGGCAAGCCAGCGGTTTCCGCAATTTCCACTAACAAGCGCGCTGTCAACGGTGAATCTTCAGCCGGTTTGTGAACCACCGTACAGCCAGCAGCGAGTGCTGGCGCAATTTTCCACGTAGACAACATGAACGGGGTATTCCACGGGGTTATTACCCCAACCGGTCCAATGGGTGTTCGTGTGGTGATATTCATCAACGTCGGAGACGGTAGATGCTGGCCATCACGTGCACTGGTTACTTGATTGGCAAAATAGCGGAAATTCTCAGCGCCTCGCAATGCCGCCTTTGACATGAAACGAATCGTCTGACCGGTATCCCAGCATTCACACAACGCGATTTCTTCAGCACGAGCTTCGATCGCATCCGCAACATTCAACAGTATCCTCTTGCGCTCTGATGCAGGCATATCCCGCCAAATGGGAAATGCATCAGCCGCGGCGATTGCTGCCGCATCGATGTCGGATTCGTTCCCGCGAGCAACGTCGCAAATAACGCTTTTATCAAATGGTGAGATGGACTGGAATATACCACCGGAACCCGCACAATCAACGCCTGCAATTCTGTTGGAAATTCCCGACTGTTTGAATCGCTGCAAGAAACCATTCAACTTGTCAATATTGTGTTCAAGCGAGCTCATGATGTTGATTCCAGATATTCGCGAACGGAGCCGATCTTCGGTGAGAGTTCAGGGTCGATATCACGCATTTCCATAGACAGTGCGAGTGATTGGTCAGTGAGCGTGGGTTTTAAAAAAATGGATGCGGCATCGAAAAGCGTTTGTAGCGCATCTTTACGAACCGCTAGCGTTCTTCCACCACGCAATCGAACGCCGATATCTATAAAACTGTGTTTGGAATTGCCATCTGCGATGGCGTAATAATCTGCACGGTAGGCTCGTACTCGAATGCCCGGCATGGGAAACGCATCAATATTCGCCGCGGTTTGACGCATCAGCTCGCAAAACGCACTCATATCCATTCGCTCTTCCACGTTGGCTGAGTACTCAATGATGATATGGGGCATAGGTAGCTTCTTTAAATTGTCTTTTGCACGCTAATGATCATTGTGCCTTGACGGGACTTTTAACCATACCGTCCGCGCACCATGCATCAAATACGGCTAATGCCTGATCTGCAAAGGCACTATCGTTGATGTGCGCATCTAATTCAATCAACTCAACATGACTCGGGCAATGTGTTCTGATTTGTTTACAAAAAGCTGCGTAGCCTGGGGCATCATGCAGTGGTGCACCTTCTCTGTCCCATTCGCCGCAACCGGCTAGCGGTAACAACAGCGTCGTTTTTGCAGTAGCCTGTGAAAGCTGCTTGTTAATGGCGTTGGCAACGTCCCGACGCTCATCGTTGTTGAGTACGACTGATGTGATTAGTCGGTTATGAACATGGGTGACGTGATTTTTCCAGCGGCTGGGCAAGGGTTCGGAGCTCACTACATCAACAAGATCTGTACAACCCGGCGCTACCAGTTGCGGGATACCCGCGAGTCCTGCGCCGGTCAATCGTGTAGGGCCCGCGGTAATCGACGATCCGTGCACATCGTTACCCAGTTCTTGGGTACAGAAATCAAACACACAAGCAAATGCACCTTGAGAGGCCAATGACTCAAACGCACGCCCTCCCATTCCTGTGGCATGGAAGATAGCCACTTCAAAACCGCGCGCTTCGAGGGCAGGTTTCAAGGCAACCATATAGGTCAAGGCGGATGTGCCCAGACTAGTCATGCCAATGATCGGCTTGTTGTTGTCGGGGGCCTGTGCACTACGCGCTGCTCCCAACACGGCCCCAGCCGCCTGAGACAAAGACGCCTTGCAAATGGCATTCAATCCATACAAGCCACCGGCCCACAAAATCATTTGTATATCTGCAGCAAGACGCTCCGCTGGAATCATGCTGGAGAACGCAACCGTTGACACGATGTATTTCGGTACGCCCAAGGGTAATGCGGCGCACACATCCAGCGCCAGATCAGTCCCCATTGAGCCACCCAGAATGATCACACCATCGAACAGGGATTGCCTGTGTAGCTGCACAGCCAATAATGATGCCCCGGTTGCCATTAATTGCATGGCATCATTCTCGTCACCGGTATCGATAATCGATTCAATAGTGGTGTCAGCTGCCCATGCGACATCCTGCTTGGAGTAGTCAGTGGGTGACTGTGGATCACCTAGTACACTGACATCCATACACAGCACCTGACCACCACCTCGGAGAATGCATTCCTTGATAAAGCTCAGCTCGTCCTGCTTTGTGTCGTAGGTGCCAACGATCAGGATGGTTTTGGCGTCGTTCACAGTTGGATCCACGCGGTTTTAAGGTTGGTGTATTTGCCGATCGCATGCAGTGATTTGTCATGGCCGTTGCCCGACTGCTGAACCCCCCCGAGAGGTACCGAATTTTCAGCGCCACCATAAGTATTAACATGTACGACACCGGCGTGAATATTTCTGACCATTTGATGCGCACGCGACAAGTTACTGGTCCAGACGCCAGCCGCCAGCCCGAGTTCGGAATCATTGGCAAGCTGTATGGCCTCATCTTCGCTATTGAATGCCGTTACCGCTAGAACGGGTCCAAACACTTCCTGGCGAGCCAGGGCATGGTGAGGTCTAACATCTGTGACAACCGTGGGCGCCATATAGTAGCCGCCGCTGCTTTCATGTAGTTGCTGTCCGCCCAATCGAGTCTTCGCACCCTCAGCTTCGGCATTGCGAACGCTTTGCAGATTCATGGCGAGCTGATTTGCATTATTAATCGCCCCTATGTCTGTCGCAAGCTCTAGGGGGTCACCAACCCTAAAAGCCTCAGTGGCACGACACAGGGCGTCGACAAAGTCATCGTGGATTGACGCCTCAACCAGCAATCTTGATCCTGCAATACACACTTGACCTGAGTTACGAAAGATAGCGGCTGCGGATACCTTGGCAGCCTTTTCAAGATCAGGCGCATCAGCAAAGACCACGTTCGGAGATTTGCCCCCCAGCTCGAGAAAAACACGTTTCAGATTTGATTCAGCAGCGTATGTCAACAAACGACGACCGGTGGCACCGGAACCAGTAAAGACCAGTGCATCGACTAACGGGGATAGTCCCAAGGCTTGCCCCACAACAGCGCCTTCACCAGTAATGATGTTGAGTACGCCGGGCGGCAAGCCTGCTTCCAATGCCAGTTCACCCAATCGTAGTAAAGACAGTGATGCTGTTTCAGGCGGCTTGAGTACAACACTATTACCAACGGCAAGCGCTGGTGCCAGCTTCCATGCGCCAATCATCAAGGGGAAGTTCCACGGAACAATGGCACCGACAACGCCGACGGGTTCGTGATGTATCAGGCCAAGTACTGAATCCGCAGTGGGTGCAACTTGCCCATACATTTTATCAATCGCTTCTGCGTAATAACGAAATGTACCCGCTGCCGATCCGGCCTCTGCCTTGAAGGCCATATTGATTTCGGTACCGTTATCACGAACACCCAAGACACTTAACGCCAGGGCTTCTGCTTCGATCAAATCGGCCAGTCGGTATAACACCGACTTACGTGACGCTGGTGGCATTCTCGACCAGCGTCCATCATCAAACGCGGTTCGAGCATTGGCAATCGCCTGATCCATGTCACTGGCAGTACCATTCGCAATGTGCGTTATCACCTGACCATCGATCGGTGAAATGACTTCCATCAGTGCATCGTTACTGGCAGCTACCCGATTACCATCAACAAGATGGCCCTGCTTTTTTACAGGCTCTGTACGCAATTGATTGATTGACGATTGTTCGAGAGATAATGGTTTTGGCATGGACATGATTCAGCGCTGTTGCGTGTCGTGCATATCGTGATCTTCGGGATCGATCGCGGCATTGCGGTGTTCTCGGATCAGGGTGCGAACATGTAGCACGATGACCAGTAGGATCACGGCAAAAAGCACCGCTGCGATGGGACGATCGATAAAGTCCAGTGGTGTTTTGACACGCGGCATAGCGCTACGTAATTTTACTTCCATGATGCCGCCAAGCACCATGCCGAGAATGATAGGTACTATGGGCAAATTCAGACGTTTGAGTATCAACCCCAAGACGCCAAAAACGGCAGCTATTGCACAATCGGTCACTGAGTTACGCAGTGAATAAACGCCAACAAAAGCCAGAATTAGAATGAGCATACCCAGAAAACGAGTGGGTACCCGAATAATGTAAGTGAGTGTTCGCGTGGAAAACATCAGGAAAACTAGCACAACCACATTCAGCAACAGCATGGCGATGTAAAGCGCATACACAAAATCGAGTTGATTCTGAAACAACTGGGGTCCTGGAATCACGTTGTGTACATAAAAAACCGATAGCATCATGGCGGTCAACGCCTCGCCGGGTATACCCAGGGCCAACAAGGGAATCATGGCGGCGGCTGGAATTGCGTTGTTGGCAGCTTCAGAGGCAACAAGCCCCTCGGGACTCCCTTTACCGAACAGCTCAGGTTTCCTGGATGTTTTTTGCGCGTAAGTGTATGACATGAACTGAGCGGTGAATTCGCCCACACCCGGGATGATACCCATCATCACGCCAAATCCAGAGGAAACCCCAGCGACTCGCTTGTGAGAAAAAACCTCACGCAGGCCAGCAAACATATTTCCGCCAGATAGGCTTGGGCGAGGTGAGTTGTCTTTTCCAAGTAACAGCAAGAACGCCTGACTTAGTGCAAACAAACCCAAAACGACAACGATCAAATTGACACCGGACGACAACCAGCTTTGACCGAAGGTAAAACGGGTTGTATAGGTCACAGGATCCAGGCCTATGGTGTTGAGGAAAATCCCGAAGCAGGCCAACATTCCAGCTGCCAACACTTGACCGCGGTGCGCCAGAATAACCAGCACAATACCAAGTAGCGCCGCCAGGAAAATCTCTCGACTACCGAACATCGGTGCAATAAGAGCCAGTACCGGAGAAAAAAGAATCAAACAAATAATACTGATAATGGCACCCACAAATGATGCTGAGTAGGCCAACGATACTGCTCGCCGCCCTTCACCTTGCTGAGTCATCGGGTGTCCGTCATAGGTCGTCAGTGCATTAGCAGCGGTGCC
>CALKXZ010000058.1 GCA_938003775.1 uncultured Granulosicoccus sp.
TGCAAGGGATAACATGGCGTTTTATCGTCAGAATGACTACTGCCGCAATCGCCACCAGGACAACTGGACAAAGCGCCGAGCAAATCAATATCGGCCATAAATTCTATTGCATCACCCGGACGAACAGGACTGGCCTTCATGAAGTACTGATGTGTGTCTTGGGTAAACCCCGTACACATGAACACATTTAACACATCATGAATTAGCAATTCGACCTGCGCCGTCGGTTGTTGTAATTCCTTGGCCATGGCACGCGTTAGATTTGAGTGGCAGCAATGATGGTAGTCAACGCCTTTGAGCATCCGGTTGGTGTAGGGGTCACAACGCGTACCGATAACATCATGCACACCACCTCCATCTTGATCGAAACCGTACCACTCCAATGTGTCGTGCGTGATGGTCGCCATTGATCGCAATCCGGGTAGAGACGACCATAGACGATCACCTCGGGTGACATGCGTGGCATGCAGCTGCCGGGTTTTACCACTGAAAAATCGCTCGGTCAGATCGTTTGCATTCCACAGATTCAAGTCACCCACCTGTGGCCCCTCGACGCTAACGATTCTAAAACCGAAGCCAGCTGGCACACGAAACGTCGCCGCATCGCGTGGCGGGACGATCACTGTATCGGTCACTTGTAAGGTGTCGCGCCAGTGTTTTATGTAGGCATCACTGCGTTTGGGCACCGAGGCCACTTCGTAGCAGACAATGGCGGGGGCTTGCTTTCTTTTTGCAGCATCTGCGGGCACGTTGAAACTCATGCAATCAATTCTCGTTCAAGTATCATCAAGCTATCTAAGTTATGAGCGCTGCAGTAGCGATCAACAAACGGCACAATCGGGTCCATATAGCGATCAAGCTCACCCGGCTCGAAGCGGCCCAGTAGTGGATTAACCCATATAAGCTTACCGGCTCGCCGTTGAATAATGGCGACGCGTTCAGCCAACTCTTCCGGTGTCGCTGTATCGCAACCGTCGCTGAAAATAACCACTGTTGTCTTGTTGTCTACACAGCGCAGTAGGTGGTGATCATTAAAGGTATCCAGTGAATCTGCTATGCGAGTACCGCCCAGCCAGCCTTTACCAAGCTCATTGAGTACCCGCTCAAAATCCGCTTCACTCAAGCGCGCATGCCCTTTGCCTAATTCGCTTAGATCTGTGTTAAACACAAACGCATCGGATCGCTGGAACACGGTCATGAGTATGCGTGAAAAACGCATGAACAGCCGGGCATAAACATCCATGGACTGGCTGACATCGAGTAGGAGCACGAAACGGCGTGGTCGCGGTTTTTTGCGGCGGTAGCGCAGTTCCACTGGTTGACCGGAGTAGCGTAGTGATAACCGAGTAGATTTTCTCAGATTGATCAGTGACCCGCGCGTGCTGGTTATCTCTCGACGCGACACACGTTTACGCGCATAACGCGCGACACGGTCAACCAGCTTTTCTATTTCGCGCATCTGTCGCGCATCAAATACAAATCGAAAATCGGCCAGGGATAATGCTTTAAAATCTCCGGCACCGAAAAACTCCTCTTCCTGTCGCTGCTTCTCAGAAGTACCGGCTAAACCGAGCAACCGTTGCTGACCTGCCATACTCAATTCTTGAGTATGGGAACCGTCACCTTCATCAGCCGATACGCTCACCGGTTGACCATCAGCTTGCCAGAAGGTATCGAACAATGCATCGAACCGTTGCCAGTCGCGCAAACATCGACAAGCACAAGCGCGCGCACTTTGTTTAAATCGTTGACGGGTTGTTAACTGACCAATGGCCGCCAGGGAGTGCATATCCAGCACCGTGCCTGGGTCTACGGTCATGTCGTTGGCGCGAAGGAATCTGACAAAGTCAGTAAGCCTGCTGCACAAATCTTGATCGGCAGCGGGTGTGTTCACGTGCCAGTGGCTTGGGATTGTTTAGGTATATCACCTGCTGTAATTGACTCTGCGCTGGACAAGGGTTCGTTGAATATAAGCTGTGAACCCTCTTGCGACAACAACGATAAGTCCTCACGAGTTTTGACCAGCGCTGACAGACTTTGTTGCACTTGTTCAATGTTATTGGAGAGATCATTGATCCCCATGTGCATCAGTGACGCAGCCCAGTCGAGCGTTTCGGCTATGCCCGGTGCTTTGCGCATCGCCGCGCCACGCAGGCGCTGCACAACTGACACCAATTGGTTCGCTAGCTGCAGATCAATGTCCGGTAGTCGTGCACGCACGATTTCAAGTTCACGACGCTCATCCGGGTAGTCCATATAATGATACAAACAGCGACGACGCAACGCATCGCTGAGTTCTCTGACACCGTTTGAGGTCAATATAACCAGCGGACGGGTCGTGGCTGTGAACGTACCTAGCTCAGGAATACTGATCTGAAAATCTGACAGGACTTCGAGCAACAGCGCTTCGAATTCTTCATCAGCACGGTCAATTTCATCGATCAGCAACACCACCGGTTTGTCACTGGCGATGGCTGACAGCAGCGGTCTTTTGACCAAAAAGTCATCGCTGTAGAGCGTCTTTTTCAACGCTTCAGGATCAGCACTGCCGGCCATCTGAATGGCTAACAGCTGACGCTGGTAATCCCAATCGTACAACGCGTGCTGAGCGTCAAGCCCTTCATAACACTGCAGTCGTATTAGCTCCGCGCTCACCACAGTGGACAAACATTTAGCCACTTCAGTCTTGCCAACCCCGGCCTCACCCTCGATCAGCAGCGGCTTACCCAACGACTGTGCCAACTGCAACGCCGCCACCAACGAGTCATCCGCCACATACGCCTGCCCCTCAAACGCCGCCTTCAAATTCATCCATCCCCCCGGGTCGGACCATCATAAACGGTTGATATTGCACCACAAACCTTGGCAGAGTGCTTCCATTGATTGCTTAAACATGTGTTTTTCGGCTGCAAAAGGCAGCTTTAACGTATTTTCTGCTATCAGGCATTGAGCCTGTCACCGCATGACGGGGCTTGACTGCGCTTCGTTAAACCCGTCCCTTAGGTGCAATAATTTGGATTAAAAAGTATCGTTTAAGCACGTTTCGACTACTATTTTCGGTTGGATATTCATAGTATTCAATTAGTTATGGTGGTCCGACCCGATAAATGTCCCGAAAATGCCTGAGACAAGGAAACAATGAGTGAGTTAGAACAAGTTCTATTAGCAGTGGATGAGGGTTTGCCTGCATCGCTGGATCGGTTGTTCGAGCTGTTGCGGATAGACAGCATTTCGACGGACCCAGCGTATGAAGAATCTTGTGGAAAAGCGGCCGATTGGCTAGTCAATGATCTGCGCAGCATCGGGTTCGAGACACGTCGGCACAATACACCAGGACACCCGATGGTTGTCGGTCAGCAACAAGGGCGCAACGACCGGTGCCAGCATCTTTTGTTCTACGGCCACTACGACGTACAGCCAGTGGATCCGCTGGCGCTGTGGAACCGCCCCCCGTTTGATCCAGCGATAGAACAAACACCTGCCGGTAAAGTCATCCGCGCCCGCGGTGCCGCGGATGACAAAGGTCAGTTAATGACGTTTATTGAGGCATGCCGAGCCTGGAAACACATCACTGGAGCACTACCGGCGCAGGTCACACTCTTTTTTGAAGGCGAAGAGGAAAGTGGTTCCCCGTCACTCATCCCTTTCATGGAGAACAACCGCGATCTACTCAAGGCCGACTTGGCCCTAGTTTGCGATACCGGTATGTGGGACAGCAACACACCCACGATTTCGACCATGCTGCGTGGCATGGTGGGTGAAGAGATCACTATCACGGGCCCTTCTCTGGATTTGCATTCAGGCATGTACGGTGGTCCTGCAATAAACCCAATTCGCGTGCTGACCCGTATCCTGGCAGACCTGCATGATGATCAGGGTCGCATCACATTGCCAGGTTTTTATGATGGCGTGCACGAGCTGACTAATGACGTGCGACAACAGTGGGACGCACTGAATCACGATGACACCGAGTTTTTAAAAAATGTGGGTCTGGAACATCCCGCTGGCGAGCAAGGCTATTCAGTTCTAGAACAAATATGGTCAAGACCCACCTGTGATGTCAATGGCATTAGCGGCGGCTATAGCGGTGAGGGATTCAAAACAGTATTGCCCTCTAAAGCCATGGCCAAAGTCAGCTTCCGGCTGGTTGGGGATCAGGATCCTGAAAAAATACAGCAGGCTTTCTATCAACATGTCAATGAGCGACTACCAGCGGACTGTTCGGTGGAATTCAAAACCAAGGACGGATCACCGGCAACAACCATGCCGGTAGATGCGCCGGCTTTTAAACGAGCACAGCGAGCACTTACTGACGAATGGGAACGAGAGGCAGTTTATGCAGGCTGCGGCGGATCAATTCCTGTTGTGGGGCATATTAAAAACATACTCGACATGGATAGTTTGCTCGTTGGCTTCATGTTGGACGACGATGCCATCCATTCGCCTAATGAGAAATACGCGCTACGAAGCTTCCACAAAGGAATACGTAGCTGGGTGCGTATATTGGATGCGTTAGCCGAGCAATAACACTACAAATATCGACTCAGCGCCTCTTCGGTGGGCCCCACGTAAGCATGACCAAACTTGATGGCATGAACAATTAATGGGGCTAACTGATGTAGCTGAATTCTATCTTGCCAACCCGCCGCCAGAGGATACGCCTCTGCGTAGGCGGCAAAGCAGGCCTCATCATATCCGCCAAACAAACGCATCATGGCCAAATCGAATTCGCGATGACCACCATGACAGGCAGGATCAATTAACCAGTTGTTTGCACCGTTATCCATCAGCCGGTTGCCCGCCCATAAATCACCGTGCAATAGTGATGGGGATTCGTCGTTAGCACCAAATTCATCTAGCCGCGCTGCCACTCGTTCAATGTTACGAATGCAAGTAGCAGATAGCGAATTGCGCTGCGCTGCGATACGGGCAAGTGGCAGTAAACGTTGGTTTGCATAAAACCCAGCCCACGTAGAGCCGGGCTCGTTGGGAATTCCTAGACTTCCTGTGCAGCGTTGATCCAACCGTCCAAACGATGTACAGCGAGCGGTATGTAACCCTGCTAGCTGTCGCCCGAATGATATTTCTGATGCCGCTGTTCGATGACCCTCATCAATCCATTGAAGAGCTAAAAAGTGCAACTCATCACTAACAGCCAATACAGCGGGTATGCTTAGTGTGCCGGTATCTCGCATCCAACCCAAGCCCACGGCCTCGGTGGTAAAGTGCCGCGGCGGCGGACTTGCATGTGTTTTGATAAAAACCGGATGGCCTACCTGCAAGAACGCTTCACGATCCTGCGCAATCAACCCAGAGCTACCGATCAATTCAGAACTATCAACGTGGCCTGAATCAGCGGTGATCGCGGGTGAAACTTGCGTACCGCCCACCGCTGCCGACACTCCTGTATTGCACGACTTGACCGTTGCCCGCCAGCTTTGTGCAAAGTCCCCACCACCAAGCTGCTGCCAGTTGATCAGCTCAACACCCAGTTGCTGCGACGCCTTGGTACGCCACTCATAGTTGATCACGGTGTATTGTTAAATCTCATGCCCAAGTGCAGCAGCATACGTTACCCTATCCGATCTTATCAATACACGAACAAAAGCCCATGCGTTTGCATCTAGTCCGGCACGGACAGACTCTCTGGAACTCTCAACGGCGAATTCAAGGTCAACTGGAAACTGAGCTGGACGCAACAGGCATACAGCAAGCCATAGACCGAGGAGCAGATTTTGCTGATATGCCACTCACAGCCGTGTATTCCAGCAGTAGTGTTCGAACTCGACAAACCACCGAGCATCTGTTGGGCTCTCGCGACGACATTGTGACGTTCCGCGATGATCTGCGCGAGGTAAGACTCGGTGTTTGGCAGGGACACTATTGGGAAGACATTGAAAGAGACTTTCCTGCACTGGTTCAAGCACACCGCACTGCATCAGCATCATTTGATGTTGAAGGTGCTGAAAAATCAATCGACGTACAAGAACGCGGGGTGAATGCGATTGAGTCCATTATCAGTGCTCACAAACACGCACAACCACACGAGAATATTCTGATCATCAGCCACGGCGCTATCATGCACACCATACTGGCGCACTATAATCAGGTCGCTTTGAGTGATCTTCATACACTGCCTTCGCTGCCCAACTGCGCACATTGTATTATCCGTGTAGAAGGACTTGAGCGAATCGTTGAAACAATTGCTGGTGTAGCGTTTGAAGATTCTGAATGGATCAACGCACCTAACTGCACAACAACATCCACTAATGTTTTGAACAACCAACCAGCCGCCTCGGGTGAGTAATCACCGAAAGTTAGGTAAGAACACCGGTGTCTAATACCTCGATACGTTGACTCGCAACTACCCACCCGTAAAACAGCCTGGACTATTCATGAACGGAGCCCCTCTGCACGGCGTCAAGGTTATTGAGTTAGCTCGCATTTTGGCTGGTCCTTGGATCGGTCAAACACTGGCAGACTTGGGTGCAACCGTAATCAAAGTAGAAAGCCCGGAAGGTGATGACACACGCCAATGGGGGCCGCCGTGGATCGAAGTTGAGGGTGAAAACACCGCAGCCTACTTTCACGCGTGCAATCGCGGTAAACAGTCAGTGACTATTGATCTGAAGTCGGATGCAGGCAAACAACAGATTCGTACATTGCTTGAAGATGCTGACGTGTTTCTTGAAAATTTTAAAGTGGGAGGGTTAACCCAATACGCACTGGACTATGAAAGCCTTAACAAACAACTGCCACGATTGATTTACTGCTCCGTAACCGGTTTCGGGCAAACAGGGCCGTACGCACAACGCGCCGGATACGATTTCATGATCCAGGGTATGAGCGGCATCATGGATCTTACCGGCGAACCAACATCTGATCCGCAGAAAATGGGTGTGGCGTTCGCCGATATATTTACCGGGTTGTATGGTGTTATTGCGGTGCAGTCCGCATTATTGCAACGCCAGATCACAGGCGTTGGTCAGCAACTGGATTTGTCACTGTTCGATTGCATGACAGGCGTATTAGCGAACCAGAATATGAATTACCTGGCAAGCGGAGTATCCCCCAAGCGCATGGGAAACAAACACCCTAACATCGCGCCCTACCAAACATTTCCGGTGACTGATGGGCACTTGATTATCGCGGTGGGAAACGATCAACAATTTACTCGTCTATGCGCCGTGCTGGAGGTCAAAGAGCTTGCCAGTGATGAGCGATTCAGGACTAACGCTCAACGAGTTAGTCACCGAGACGCATTGGAAGATGCGTTGTCATCTCGGACATCTCTTTGGTCACGAAACGACTTATTAAGAGCGCTGGAAAAAGCCGTGGTTCCCGCCGGTCCTATTAACCGCGTCGAAGAGGTGTTCGCCGATCCGCAGTTCATTGCGCGCAATATGAAGATTGAACCCGATGGTATTCCGGGGGTGCGCACGCCTATTCAATTCAGTAACAGTAGTTTGCAAGTGGATCGCAGGGCTCCGAAATTGGGCGAACACAATGATCTGCTTGAATCAAATACAAAAGATAGAAACTAGCAGACTTAAAGATCAGTCATTATTTTTAACTACTAACACTGCAGTGCCGAATTTCAATTAATTATGAGAGGTTGAATCAAGCAGCGACCTGGTCGGTGGTTTTTACTTCGACAGCGCTTGCCAACAGAGCTGGTCAGAGAACTGGGTCGGTATAGCGGAGATGAGCTGCACAAGCTGGTGCCGACAAAGTGGTCGTGGAAAGGACGGCACGTGAAGATGGTGGATGGCACGACGCTATCGATGCCAGATACGCCAGAGAATCAGGCTGTTTATCCGCAACCAAAGACGCAGCAACCTGGTGTGGGTTTTCCATTGTGCCGATTAGTGGGGAGCCTGGATTTAAGTA
Source organism: uncultured Granulosicoccus sp. (assembly GCA_938003775.1). Classification (GTDB taxonomy): domain Bacteria; phylum Pseudomonadota; class Gammaproteobacteria; order Granulosicoccales; family Granulosicoccaceae; genus Granulosicoccus. The sequence goes on from CALKXZ010000058.1 coordinate 7,891, forward strand.
GTGGTGGTGTGATTGATGTGGCCTTCGGAGCCGCCGAAGGAAAAGGCAGTGGCGAGCAAGGGTTGTTACGTACTCTATTGCATAATCTGAACAAAGGGGGATGTATTGTTAGGCGATGCCTTCTTCCCCAGTTACTTCCTGCTGTGGACATTACAGCAGATGAAGATTGATTGCGCGTGCGAACAAATGGGTGGTCGTGCACGAAGCACGGATTTTCGTAAAGGTCAAACGTTGGGCCCGCGTGATCATTTGATCAGCTACGCTAAGCCTGCGGTGAAGCCGGACTGGCTCAGTCAGTGCGACTATGATGCCGCGCCAGAGAGTCTATGTGTTCGAGAGTTACGGTTCAGTTCGCGCAAGGGCGTCAAGGGCAAAACACAGGTGACCACGCTTTGCCGTCCAAAGCGGTACAAGAAAGCGGATTTAAAAACCCTGTACAAAGATAGATGGCAGATAGAGATCACTGGCGTAAACTC
>CALKXZ010000059.1 GCA_938003775.1 uncultured Granulosicoccus sp.
CCATATTAAAATTGATAGCCACTACAACACGCCCATCATCATCAAAAATAGCACGCCAGTGTGGCGTGGTACCCGGACGCGGCCCGTGTCTGCCAGGAATCTGTGTTCGCTCTTCAATGTCAAAGTGAATGCTCGTGATGGCATGATCTTCCGGCAACTCCACGATGGAGCGATCCGGGAAGACGCGTTGCATGGAATCCAGGAATATAGACCATTCAGATTCACCCCAGAAGTCATCGACGAGTAGAAATCCACCACGGTCAAGATACTCCCGAAGCAGTGTTGCCTCTGAATCGCTTAAATACCATTGGCCGACCTCTACCGCATAAAGCCAAGGGTAATCAAATAGTCGGTCATCATCCAACGTAATCAGTCGACCGCCATGACCGTTATAGTCAACAATCTGCCCATCAATTCGGATCAGTCGGTTGACGCCTTTCATTAAGTGATACTCAGCATCGGCATAGTCTGTCATCCAGGCTTGCCCCCAACCACCCAGCGCACGACGACTACCAGGTGCATTGTTATAAACCAGGCGTGCAAAGTGGAACTCAGCCGTTGGTGGCCCTTCGATGCGGGAGTCAGGCGTCTGTGCTTCAGCTGTACTGAGCATCAACAGAAGCAACACTACGGCGCAAATCAAGTAAGTCAGCGCCCTGGCTGGTACTACCAATGCGTTCGACAACTGAAAACCAGACCAGGCCACTAACGATTCGACCCAATTCGCGGCACTGTCATTGCGCACGGTTTCATTTGCAAAAGGCATTAACACTGGCGTGTTCTATTGATGTACAGGCAATTCACCTCCTACACTTTATACCAGTTATCTGCCCAGCATACACTGAGCCGTACATACCGGTCGCGAACGACAACCCAATCTCGCCATACACCGGGGGTTCTCAATACACCGGCGGCTCATCACGACCAAGTACCCGGTCGCCGATCAAGCCACCGTTGGAACGATTGCAGTTTTTAGTAGCTCAAGATTGAAGTGTCTTACTTGACTTCATAGCCAACAGCATAGCAGTACCAATCAAACCGATACCAGCGATCCTGTCGACCCAAGCTCGACCGGATCGAGTGACGCGTGATGCCAACCATTGCGCACCTTTGCCGTAACTGGATAGAAAAAGTCCATCAACAATTAGGTATGTACATCCGAGTATTAGGATCTGCACGACTACCGGTTTGTCTGGATCAATAAACTGCGGAAATAAGGCTGCGAAAAACACGACGGCTTTTGGGTTGGCAGCTGACGTGACAAAGCCCTTGATCCATAAACTTTTTAAAGTTGCAGGCTTGCTCTTATTGACGCTTGAGTGCTGTTGAAAAGAGGTTCTTATTTGCCGAAGACCCATCCAGACCAAATAGGTTACACCCAGCCACTTTATGACTGAAAAGCCGAATTCTGAGGCAATTAAAACGGCTGCTAGACCTGCACCGGCCAGTGACATTTGTACAGCATTTGCGCAAAGGTCACCAACTGCCGTGGCGAATGATCGTCGAAAACCATTGGTCATGCTGACCGAAATCATCAGCAGGTGACTAGGCCCCGGTGTGCTCATGAAAACCAACACTGTGGCGAGATACATAACCCAGGTATCAAATGTCATTGCTAACCCCCTTAATGGTGCGCGGAGTATACACCTAGAAGAGAATAGTCAATACGTCTTACAACACCTGCGTTAATCCACAAGTGCGCTAGTGCCTGTACAGCACGCTGCTACGTAAAAAAAAGGACTGCTCGTCGAATGAACAGTCCTCTTTTTTTTATACATCTATAACAATTGATGTCTACAAATAACTCAGTCGAATGTCGATAGCTCAACCGTTTCGGTTGCAATCACATTGCCATCGGCCGACAAGGCACTGACGCTGTAAGAAAAATTAGTGCTAGCAGCGAGTCCACTATCGAAAAAACTCAATGCATCTAATTCTGCAACAACGATTCCATCTCGTTCCACCTGATACAGCACAGCACCATCCACTCGTTGCCAAAATATCTCCAACGCCGAAGCTGAGTAGACCTCACCGATCAATCCCAATACTCCAGTTGGGCCAGCGTTGCCGTCATCTCGAGTGGTTAGATCAATCGTTGCAGAGTCTCCTCCCGACTGTGGTGCGACGACATACGTGAACGTTGTACCGCTCGCTAAACCCTCTTCGAAGAAACTTCGGCCATCAGTTAAGCCAACTTCAACACCATCACGAGATATAACGAAAAAGCTGCCAGCACCTGCCTCTGATACATCCCAGAACAGTTCGATCGCTGAGCTTGAGTACACTTCGCCACTTAGGTTTTCAACGGCAATCGATGGTGCAAAAGCGTCGTCGTTGGTTGTCAACTGAATGCTCTCTGAAACCAGGCTGTTGCCTGAGGCATCCAGTGCAGTCACCGTAAACTCAAATGTCGTGTTTGCCGCCAAGCCCTGAACGAAGAAGCTGGTTCCTTCAATTTCCACTGCACTGGCATCAGTTTGTTCAACTCGGTATGACACAGCTGGTGCCGCTTGTCTTTCCCAAAATAGTTCCAAAGCAGACGATGAGTACACCTCGCCGCGCAGACCCAGTGCACCGGCCATGTTGTCGTTGTTTAACTGCACCCTCAGTTCACCAGGCGCATTAGCCTCTGTATGAACATTGATGTACAAATTCCCATCCAGAAAATCCTGAATGCCGACAGCGTCCAGCGCAGAACCTGCAGGAAACGTCCAAACACTGCCATCATCATTACTGTCTAAGCCAATTAGAATCGGACCGGCTACGCCAACACCGCCCTGATGCAAATGTGCCACGGTTGGCTGGCCAGTTGTGCCACTGACAGTAACACTGCCGCTAATCGCGCCAGATGTGGTGTCCACTGTGATGCTACCGGTACCCGAAGCACCGGGTGCATTCGCTGGCGGTACTGTGATGTCGGGACTCAGTGTTAACGCCAAGGTAACTGGTGTGCCATCAACCAACTGAGCACGCAATTCTCCCGGTGCATTCGCTTCGGTGTGGACATTGATGTAGAGTTCGCCAGTAGCGAAGGCGGCGATGCCCTCGTCGTCTAGTACAGAACCTGCAGGGAACGTCCAGACGCTACCATCATCGTTACTGTCTAAGCTGATAAGAATCGGACCGGCTACGCCAACACCACCCAAGTGCAAATGAGCTACTGTCGGCTGG
>CALKXZ010000060.1 GCA_938003775.1 uncultured Granulosicoccus sp.
GTCAGCAATATGCGGGTTTTCAATGAAGTGCTTGCGCACGTTTTCCTTGCCCTGGCCAATGCGATCGCCGTTATAGCTGTACCAGGCCCCTGCCTTGTCAATAAACCCGTTTTGCACACCCAGATCGATTAGTTCACCTTCACGCGACACCCCTTCGCCGTAGAGAATCTCGAACTCGGTTTGTCTAAATGGTGGAGCCATCTTGTTTTTGACTACCTTAACCCGGGTTTCATTACCGACAATTTCATCGCCTCGCTTAATAGCGCCAATGCGCCGGATATCCATGCGCACTGAGCAATAGAATTTGAGTGCATTACCGCCTGATGTTGTCTCTGGGCTACCAAACATAACGCCGATTTTCATACGAATCTGGTTGATGAAAATAACCAATGTGTTGGTGCGCTTGATATTGCCCGTTAATTTGCGCAACGCTTGGGACATGAGGCGTGCCTGCAAGCCAACGTGCGAGTCGCCCATATCACCCTCAATTTCAGCCTTGGGGGTTAACGCTGCAACAGAATCGACCACGATGATGTCCACGGCGCTGGACCGGACTAGCATGTCCACAATTTCCAGTGCTTGATCGCCGGTGTCGGGTTGCGAAATCAGCAGTTCATCCACATCAACCCCCAGCTTACGGGCATAGACGGGATCTAGAGCGTGCTCAGCATCGACAAACGCAGCCGTGCCCCCTGCTTTCTGGCATTCAGCAATGACTTGCAGCGTCATGGTGGTTTTACCGGAGGACTCAGGGCCGTAAATTTCACAAATGCGACCACGCGGCAAACCGCCGATACCCAACGCCAGATCAAGCCCCAGGGAACCGGTTGAGATAACGTCGATATCGCGCGAGACAGAGTCGTCGCCCATGCGCATGATGGTGCCCTTGCCAAACTGCTTTTCAATTTGACCTAGCGCTGCCGATAAAGCCTTCTTTTTGTTGTCGTCCACTTTGTTGTTCTCCGTTCAATGAGATTGCGGTACTGCCACTCCGTGGCTCGCCGACCGAAGTACAGATTATTTCACATCAGTCGAATAATGTGGGCGACGAACAGCAAAAAGACTGTAAAAATATTCAGCAATCACATTGATTGCTTGATCGCGCGTTTAGATCAATTCTCAGCATCGAGCTTGCACGTGTCATAGCTACCCGGTTTCAGCTCTTCCTGCTCCTTACACAAGGCTTCAAGCTCTTCCTCGACCATCGCCTGTCGAGCTTCCTGTTCGGCTAGCGCCTCGTTGACTTCCTGCGCTTTTTTTTCCGTTTCACCGCGATTGGCCTTGACCGCATCCAGCGCAGCTTTCTGCTCTTCAATGTATTTTTCCAACTCTTCAACGGTGAGTTGGGTTTGCGCCTGCAGCGCCACCGGTGCCAATAGCGTACCTGTCATTACTATCAAGGCAGTGATCAGTACACCAGCGTTCCGAATGCCTGCAAAAGAATTCATGTCGTGCCTGTGTCAGTGGGTTCGATGCGCGAAATGGTACCACGCAGAGCCATTAGCACTGCCTGTTCACGCACGGCCTGACGGTCGCCATCAAACTGACAGCATCGCGCACTTACCTGGGTATCACCAGAGATTGCATGATTAAGCGCCCAGGCAAACCAAACAGTACCCACTGGTTTGCCAGGCATGGCCCCATCGGGGCCAGCAATACCGCTGACAGCCACGGCCACTTGCGCGCCACTGCGCCTTAGCCCGCCATCAGCCATAGCCCTGACACAAGCCTCACTGACCGCACCATGCTGTTCAAATATCACAGTGGCAACCCCTGCCAATTGTTGCTTGGCCGGGTTCGAGTAAGTCACCAGACCCTGTTCAAACCACGCCGAACTGCCCGGTACGTCAGTTATTGCCGCGGCAACCAGTCCGCCTGTACAGGACTCAACTGTGGTCATGACCCACTCTCGCGCCTGCAAAAGCTGGCCTAGGGCTGTGGCCAGATCACGCGACTGCGCAGTGAAAGGTGTTGCCGTGTTGTTTATCGTCAATTGCTTCATCCGTTGGCGTTATCAGTTTGCCAGGTACCACTGAACTGGCAGCAAGGAGTGACAGTGGCCAGTACACTATGGACTATGACCAACAGTACTCACACCCCGATGATGCAGCAATACCTGGGCATCAAGGCGCACCACCGAGAATCCTTGCTGTTTTATCGCATGGGTGATTTTTATGAGTTGTTCTATGATGACGCCAAACGCGCGGCACAATTGCTGGACATTACGCTGACAGCCCGCGGCAAGAGCGGTGGTGAACCGATTCCCATGGCGGGAATTCCCTATCACGCGGCCGATAACTATCTGGGTCGGCTGGTGCGTCTCGGTCTGTCCGTTGCTATCTGCGAGCAAACTGGGGCTGTTACGGGTAAGGGGCCGGTAACCCGCGAAGTGGTCAGAGTGGTCACACCCGGCACACTGACTGAAGAGTCCTTACTCGCCGCCGAGGATGTTGCGTTGTTGGTGTGTGTCAGTGAGTCGCGTGAGGCCTATGGCATCGCAGCACTGGATGTCGCTGCAGGCGACTTAGCCGTGATGCAAGTCCCCGATTTGACCAGCCTGCAAGCCGAAATTTCACGGCTCAACCCTGCTGAATTATTACTGTGTGAAAACAGCCCGTTAAACACAACATTTTCTGACTACACCAGGCGCGCTCGCGCTCCATGGCTATTCGACAGTGCGACAACCCGACAGAGCTTGCTGGAACATTTTAATGTACAGAGTCTTGATGCCTTTGGTTGCGATGTTATGCAGTTGGCAATAGCCGCCGCCGCCGTGGCATTGGGATACGCCAGAGAAACACAACTCAACACCCTGAAACAGGTCAGCAATCTGCGGGTTGAAAATGCGTCTGACACGATAGTGCTGGATCCCGGGACGCGTCGTCATTTAGAGTTAGTTGAGAACAGCCGACAACAACACGATCACACGCTTGTCAGTGTGATCGACAAAACCAGCAACCCAATGGGCGCAAGAAAGTTACGCACCTGGCTGCAACAACCTATTCGTAATCGGGCGCTCATCACACAGCGGCAGAACCGCGTGGCCGCATTAATGCAAAATGAGGTTTGTGAAGAGATTGCTGCGTTGTTCTCCCGTGTGCATGACCTGGAGCGCATATTAACGCGCGTTCTACTTGGCAGTGTACAACCTCGTGAACTTGAACGGTTGCGGCTCAGCCTGGAGCTGTTACCCGAACTGGTTACCGTACTAAACCAACTCGACGATACTGACAACGCCTTAAGTGACATGCAAAAAACGCTTCAGCAGCCGGTTGAATCAGTGCCGTTGCTAAAAGCATCCATCATGGAAAATCCACCCGTTGTGGTGCGTGATGGTGGCGTGATTGCCGATGGCTATGATGCGCAACTGGATGAACTGCGCAGCCTAAGCACTAACGCAACCGATTTTCTCAGTCAACTTGAGCAACGCGAGCGCCTCGCAACCGGTATTAGCTCGCTGAAAGTGGGTTACAACCGCGTGCATGGGTTTTATATCGAAACCAGTAGACAATCAGAGCCGCCTGCTCATTATATTCGACGCCAGACACTCAAGAGTACCGAACGGTACATAACACCAGAGCTTAAGGAACATGAAGACAAGGTACTTGGCGCTCGTGAAAAAGCACTGGCTCGTGAACGGGAGCTATACACCGCGATACTTGAGGCGTTGCAGCCAGAACTAAGCAGTTTACGTCACATCGCCAAGGTTATTGCTGAGATGGATGTTCTCACTAGCTTCGCCCGCATGGCCGTTGCCCATGATTGGTGTCGGCCGGTGTTAAGTGATGACACCGGCTTACAGATAGAAGGCGGACGTCATCCGGTCATAGAAGCGCTAATTGACGAGCCATTTGTTGCCAACCCGACGCACCTTGACGAACGCTGCCGCATGCTTCTTATAACCGGGCCAAACATGGGTGGCAAGTCCACGTTTATGCGACAAACCGCATTGATCGCATTACTCGCTCATACAGGTAGTCACGTACCGGCAACATCAGCCAAGATCGGTCCCATAGACCGTATATTCACGCGTATCGGTGCATCCGATGATCTCGCCCGTGGGCAGTCAACCTTCATGGTAGAAATGACAGAGGCTGCGCACATTTTACGCAATGCATCGGCTCACAGCCTTGTTCTGATGGACGAGGTCGGTCGTGGCACGAGTACCTATGACGGTTTGTCGCTGGCTTGGGCCTGCGCCGAACATCTGGCCACACACAATCAAGCGCTGTGCCTGTTTGCCACGCACTATTTCGAATTAACCGCCATGGCTGAACAACACCGGTCTATTGAAAATGTGCATCTGGATGCCGTTGAACACGAGGGGCGAATTATCTTTATGCACAGCATCAAAACCGGCGCCACTGATAGAAGCTACGGCCTGCAAGTGGCCGAACTTGCCGGATTACCGGATGCAGCACTGAGCTATGCCCGTGCAAGGCTGAATGAACTGGAATCCAAGCCACTGGTTGAACAACCGCCTGTGACATCACACCGATCAACTGCTAACAAGGACCCGGTGACGGATAGTGCCGATCACCCAGCCGTATTGACCACCTCGGGAACACCCACACCCCATCAACGTCCACCGGTTGCGCCACAACTGGACCTGTTTAATGATAATCGGGCGCTACAACACTACCTTGAAAAGCTGGATGTGGATAATCTGAGTGCCCGGGAGGCACTGCGCCACCTGTACACCATGGCAGATATGCTAGACAGCGACACACGACCCTCATGATTCGCCGTCAATGGCACCTATCACGTTGGCGTGCTACTTTATCCTGATGACAACTTTCTCACGGGCTGGCCTCATCGTTAAGTTCAACGATGAGAGCGTTGCCAATACCCTTTCCGATGTAATTGCGTGCCTGGAAGCACTCAATATCGATGTAGTGCTTGACAACAGCACACGTGGGCTGGTGGACAGCCGTCCGACCGTACCGACCAGCGAGATAGCCACTAGCTGTGACCTGGCCGTGGTTATCGGTGGTGACGGAACATTGCTGAACGCAGCTCGCTCGTTGGTTGATCATCACGTGCCAATTGTCGGCGTTAATCGCGGCCGGCTCGGTTTTTTGGTCGATGTCTCGCCGGCCAATGGCTTGGATCAACTCTCACAGATTATTAGTGGTCAGTTTCTTGAGGAGAAGCGTGCACTGCTGCACACGCGCGTATTACGTGACGGTGATTGCATTGTCAGTTCCTATGCGTTCAATGACACTGTCATACGCGTTCGCGATCTGCTTCAGATTATGGATTTTGACGTCATCATTGACGACGTTCTGGTTACTCATCAGCGTGCTGATGGTTTAATTATCGCCACGCCATCGGGCAGTACTGCCTATTCATTATCCAATGGTGGCCCTATCGTGGGGCCGACAATAGATGCGCTGGTGGTGCAACCCATCTGCCCCCACACACTGACAAGCCGACCCCTAATGGTCGATGCCAACTCAGTTATTCGCGTGCATTTGTGGGACGATGATATGACGAAAGCGCAAGTGGTTTGTGATGGTCAGATATACATGGATGCAATGCTCGGTGACATGATTGAAGTACGTCGCAACACGAATCGTGTCCGGCTATTGCATCCCGAAAATTATGACTATCACCGTATCCTGCGCGAGAAACTCAACTGGGGTTAACCTGGGTATTCATCGTGTTAACGCACCTTCATATCAAACACTTTGCGATAATCGATGCATCCGAGCTCGAATTAGACTCGGGCATGACAGCACTCACTGGCGAAACCGGTGCGGGTAAGTCCATATTGCTTGATGCCCTGGGTCTTGTGTTGGGTGCCAGGGCGACCACTGACAGCATCCAGCAAGGCGCTGATCGCGCTGACATCACTGCCAGTTTCGCCTTAGACAATCTACCGGCTGTGGCCAAGTGGCTCGAGGCAAACGAACTAGACGCTGATGACGACTGCTTGATCAGACGCACCTTGTCAATCAATGGAAAATCCAGAGCCACTATCAATGATGTTCCCGTCTCTTTGCAGACTCTTAAAATATTGGGCGAAAAACTGGTTGCCATACACGGCCAACATGCCAACCAAAGCCTGAGTAAATCTGCTCAGCAACGTGCACTATTAGATAGTTTCGCACCCAGTAAACAACACGGTAAAGTTGCCGATGCGTTTGCAGCCTGGAACACGGTAAACAACGCGTATGAAAACCACACTAAAGATGCTATCGCTCGTGAACAACGAATAGATTTACTCAGCTTTCACCTGCAAGAATTTGATGAACTAGACATCGGTAGTGTCGCTGTCGACGATATTGAATCAGAACATAAATGGCTGGCCAGTGCAGACAGAATTCTGGCCCTGGGCAATGAAACCCTGCAAGCGGTGGATGACACCGCGTTGCCAGCACTGGGCCGCTCAATTCCTTGGGTCTCTGAACTGGTACAAATTGATGAACGCTTGCGCGAATCACTTGACTTGATTGAATCTGCACACATCCAGATTAGCGAAGCGGTTCAGATGATTCGTAGCTCGATTAATACTCTGGAACATGATGAAGCGCGACTCTCTTGGCTTGACCAGAAGTTAGGGTCGCTGCACAGACTGAGCAAAAAACACCAGTGTAGCGTGGCTGAATTGAATGGCGTAGAGCAATCCCTGCGAGCAGAATTTGATGCACTGACTGACCCTGCAGGGAGCGCCGATGAACTGCTCAGGGAACGCGACGCACTGCGAAAGGCGTATGAAACCGAAGCGGACAAACTGACCCGATATCGGCGCAAACAGGCCAAGGCACTGGCCAATGCAATCACCGAGGCCATGCAGGGGCTCAACATGACCGGCGGGGAATTCGCCGTGCAGGTTGAGAATATCGCATCAGAACCTACCCCCACTGGCAACGACACCGTCAATTTTCTGGTGAGC
>CALKXZ010000061.1 GCA_938003775.1 uncultured Granulosicoccus sp.
TTGGAACCCGGCAGTCCCGGGTATCAATATGGACGGTGACTATTGGGAACACTACGCGCAGGATCCGCTGCATTGGGTGCGGTCCGAGTTGGAGATTTGCCGTAACTACCATCCGCTGTTCATGAAAATGGTTGGTGCTGACGGCAAGTACTGTCACGGTGCAGGTGCTGACTGGTGGAAAGGTGGATGCTGCAATCACAGCGGTGTGCATGCGCCTGTTCTCAACGGAAATTGTTGCAACGCTTACTAGATCAGGAAAATACGTAGAAGATCAGGAAAATACGCAGTTAATTACTTGGGAGGCATTTCATGTTTAAACATTCACTACTGGCAGGTGCATTAGCGATATCAAGCCTTGTTGCTGCAGGAACCGCCTATGCAGAGACCTTGCGTTACGCAGAATTTGGCCCCAATCGAGGTACTCGAGCCGACGCATTGAACTGGTTCGCTGATGAACTGAAGACGCGTTCCAATGGCGAACTCGAGATCGAGTTTCATTGGGGAAAATCCTTGTTGGGCACCAAGGCCGTCTTGCAAGGTGTGGGTGATGGTGTCGCTGATATGGGGTCGGTGGTCGGTTTCTTTACACCGAAAAAACTGCGTGGTTACAACATTGGAGATTTGCCTGTCGCAAATTCTGATGAATGGGTTGGTATGCGTGCACTCTATGAATTCGCAAGTTCCAATGAGGTCATGAAGAAAGAGTTTGCAGATCTGGGGGTGCGTTATGTGTCCAATTACACGACCGGCCCGATTCAGCTGATCTGCACCAAACCGGTGAATTCATTGGCCGATATCAAAGGTACAAAACTACGTGCATCAGGTCCCTATGGAAAAGCCTTTGGCGATTTTGGAGCGGATGTGCAACGCATGGGGCAAGGGGAGGTCTATCAAGCACTGGACTCGGGGCTGGTTGAGTGTAATCAAAATTATTACTACTCAATGAAGGCTTACAAACAATATGAAGTAGCTCCGCACGTAACAGAACTGGATTGGGGGCAAAACATGGCTTTCGGCATCATGATGAATTCTTCAGTATGGGAGGGTCTGAGCGCCGAGCATCAGAGTCTGATCAGTGATCTTGGTTCTGAATTTGTCGATTATATGGCGCAGTTGATGATTGAAAGCAAGTTGGCTGACAAGCAAGCCATGAGCGATGGGATTGACGGGAAAAAGATCAGCATAGTTACGTTGCCTGATGAGGAACGCAGCGCCTTGCTTGAGGGTGGTGGCAAGTATATTGATGCCTGGGTTGGCGAAGCCAGCGAGCAAGGTTACGACGGCGCCGCCTTGCTGGCATCCTATCAAAGCCTGATCACCAAATACACAGATGACAAAGATGCCAACGGTTATCCGTGGGCGCGTTGAATTCAAACGACAGGCAGTTAGATCAGAATATTTCATGGCCAGAACGAGGTCTGCTCGTTCTGGCCATGATTGGCATTTGCGCCTTGTGCACGACTGTCACCGTTACCGTGGTTTCCAGAGCGATATTCCGCCCGCTGATCCCTGATGATGTTTTGATTGTCAGGGAAATAATGGTTATTGCCATACTCTTTCCGCTAGCCGCTGTGACAAGTGGCCGATCTCATATATCAGTGACGATATTTACCAATTGGATGGGGCAAACGAGCAAAAACGTTCTCTCCTTGTTTGGACATATTATCGGGCTGATTTTTTCGGCCTTTCTACTGTTCGCAGCCTATCGCCTGTTCGTCGACGCCTGGCTCTCCGGTGAATATCATGATGGTGATATCTACATACCCATGTGGATTGGCTACGGTACATTCCTGTTGGCGCTCATGATGTTTACCCTACGCGTTGTTCTGATGATTGCCATCGATTACAAATCCCTGCAACGAGATCGCTAGGGGCTGAAATTGGAGCCTTTTACACTCGCTCTGTTGGCTTTGATTGTTGTATTGTTTTTATTGGTTCTACGTGTTCCGATAGCGTTTTCCCTGGGAAGTGTGGCCTGCGCAGGCTTGCTGATCTTCTTTGCGTGGCGCCCGGGTGGTGAATTTGAATTGGCACGTGCCATCCGACCGACCAGTTCGCTGATCGGCAATACGGTATTCGAGTTTGTTCACAACTACCCCTTGAGCATGATCCCCTTGTTTATCGGGCTGGGTCATATCGCCTACTACGCTGGCATTACTACCGATTTGTACACCGCCATGCGTATTTGGTTGGCCAGACTTCCCGGCGGTCTGTCGATTGCGTCGATTGTCGGCTGCGGCGGATTTTCAGCGATCACAGGCTCGAGCGTAGCCTGTGCCTCGGCGATGGGGCGAATTACGGTTCCTGAAATGCTACGTGCGGGCTATAGCCCGTCACTTGCCGCAGGCTCGGTTGCAGCCGGAGGAACACTGGGTTCACTGATTCCGCCAAGTTTGTTGTTTGTCATCTATTCCATCTTTACGGAAGAGTCGGTCCGCACACTGTTTCTGGCAGGTATATTACCGGGCATTTTATCGATGGTCGGTTTTGTCCTGACGGTTATTGTCTGGACCAGAATCAGTCCCGCTTCAGCGCCATCACAAGACGTCAAGGCATTTTCGTTTAAAGAAAAATTCGCGGTTCTTGCCGGAGTCTGGCCAGCAGCTCTGTTGCTGAGCACCATCATTGTCGGCATATATTGGGGATTTTTCACACCAACCGAAGCTGCTGCCGTGAGCTTGTCATTGGCTGTCATCATCGGGATCTTCCGCCGGCGATTGAATGTAGACAATGTGACGCTCGCCCTTAAAGAAACTGTCATTCAAACTTCAACCATTTTCCTGATCGCGATCGGCGCAAAGATTTTTGTTGCATTTGTGTCGCTTACACGTATAGCGCCCAGTCTGTTCGACTGGCTGCAAGGTAGTGGGGCATCTGTGTTCATGGTGTTGGCCGGGATTGTCGTTGTCTACTTGCTGCTCGGCATGTTTCTCGATTCCATCGGTATCCTGGTACTGACATTGCCATTCACCGTTCCATTGATAGAAGGGTACGGGCTGAGCCTTGTCTGGTTTGGTGTGGTCGTTGTCAAACTGTTGGAGATCGGGCTGATTACACCACCCGTGGGCCTGAATGTTTTTGTGATCAAGTCTGTTTCACCCCCTGCCGTGACGCTTGAAACGATATTCAAGGGTGTTGCCTGGTTTCTTGTTCTGGATGCCATGGTGCTGATGGCAATACTATTTTTTCCCGAGCTTTCGCTTGTCATTCCCCAGAGTGCAAGATGAGCGCGAAATGAGAGTGAGATGAGAGTGGGATGAGAGTGGGATGAGAGTGGGATGAGATGAGCGTGAAATGAGGGCGAACTAGACTTGCCCTGGCAAATAGCGATAAGTGCGGGATACACGTAGCGAAAATTTAAGACAATCAAAAACTGAAAGGAGAATGCAATGACCCAATCACAGCCAGAATCTGGAAAGACCATGAACGTCTACAAACGCACGCTTGGGGATATGGAAATCATCGCGATCTCCGACGGGGTGTTCGAGTTGGAATCACCCATGATTACGAATCTGGAGCCGGAGCAACTGAACGCGGCAATTGCAGATGCCTATCTTGATCCAGCCAAGGCGATTCCTGTGACTATAACTCAACACATCATTAAAGCCGGCGACAAGACAATCCTGATTGATACGGGTGCTGGAACAGTCTTTGGCCCCAACGCCGGCAACCTCACTTGCATTATGGAGGCCGTTGGTATACCGGCGGCAGCGATTACCGACTTGTTACTGACGCATATGCATCCGGATCATATCGGTGGCATGTTGAATGACCACGGTGCCGTATTCGCCAATGCTGCGGTGAAAGCCAATGCGGTGGACTTTGGATTCTGGACCAGTGAAGAAAATGCCTCCGGCGCACCCGATGAGGCAAAGCCTTTCTTTGAGTTAGCACGTGCCGTGGCTGCAAGCTATGGCGACAGGTTCAGTACGTTTGATGGGGAGACAGACCTTGGGCACGGAATCAGGGCATTCCCGACCCCCGGGCACACGCCCGGACACAGTGCTTTTCATCTGGATGGCGGTTCCGAGCAAATGCTGATCTGGGGTGACGTTGCGAGTATTGCCTGCTATCAATTTACGCATCCCGATGCAGGCATTGCGTTTGATATTGACGGAGCGGCTGCCGCAAAAACCCGCAGGAAAGCGCTGAGTATGGCAGCAGCAGAGAAAACCCTGGTCGCTGGTTCTCATCTGCCGTTTCCCGGCTTCGGGCATGTCGAAGCGAAAGGTAATAACTTTGCGTGGGTGCCTGAAGAGTGGCAGCTTGGCTAATTCGCGATAAGCTGGATGTCGGCTTTCCGATGTGGTCATCCATGAAATTCAACAATGCGGTCCGAGTTGTCCACTGTCATGCCGAAGGCGAGGTCGGCGATGTCATCATCGATGGCGTTGACGTTCCTCCGGGAAACACGATCTGGGATCAGTCACGTTTCATTCATGCCGATCAATCGCTTCGGAATTATGTACTCAATGAACCACGCGGCGGTGTGTTCCGGCATGTAAACCTGCTGGTGTCTCCCGTGCATGCTGATGCACAAATGGGTTTCATCATCATGGAACCCGAGGACACACCGCCAATGTCAGGGTCCAATACAATCTGTGTCGCCAAGGTATTGCTGGATTGTGCTCTGGTGCCGATGCAGGAACCCGTCACCGAAATGGTACTGGAGGCACCCGGTGGCCTTGTCCATGTCAGAGCTGATTGTAACGCGGGCAAGGCGAGGCGCATCCATGTGCAAAATGTACCTTCCTTTGCATCGGGCCTGGATCTGAACCTTGAGGTTGAAGGCCTCGGTACCTTGATAGTGGATGTCATCGTCACCTCCACGCCAGAATCCTGCGCCAGTACGTCTGATTCCATTGAATTGGGCGATGCTCTCTGTTTGTGTGAGCAGTTGTCCGTAGTGCGTGTTCCAGCCTGGTGTGCGTGACGGTTAGTCAGTCAGGGGAGCTGTCAGATCAGGTTGCAACTTCCAGACTTAACGGGTCAGTGACAATCGTTTCGCGAACGCTGCCGGTCGGTTGATGTAGGGCGGAAAAGGCTATCAAGTCTGCACCATGGCTGAGATTCTTTTCTTGTCACCAAACAACTGATACAACGGCCTGTTGGCAAGCTTGTCCTTGATATCCCACAGTACCATATCGATTGCGCCTAACGCTGCCATGGCAATGGGGCCGCGCTTTAAGTAAGCACCTTAAAAAACTGCCAGATATCTTCGCTGTTGCGAGGGTCCATCCCAATCAGGTTCGGAATCAGGTAATCCATTAAGTATAGAGCGGGGAGGGTTTCGCGGTTGTTAAGTGCTGCGTCACCAAGACCATAAATGCCTTGGTCGGTCATGACGCTTTAGCGTGACCTAGTTCTTGGCGGGCGCGCCCACGAACACCTTCGCGCTTGTTATTTTTTTGCCTGGTTCGGGTGCTACAGAAAGTCGTCACGCCTGGGGGTGAAACTGTCGATCAGAGTGCCTGGCTCCAAGCACACAGCACCGTGTTCT
>CALKXZ010000062.1 GCA_938003775.1 uncultured Granulosicoccus sp.
TCGTACTCAAAGGGTATCCTCGATTGTCGGAAACCTTTATTGCCCAGGAGTTACTGGGTCTTGAGCAGACCGGTATAGAACTTGCCATTGTGTCGCTGCGACAGCCCACAGATAGTCAACATCACGCGGTGCATGATGAAATCAAAGCCCCTGTTTATTATCTGCCTGAATACTTGCATGAGTCGCCGTTGCGCGTTATGCAAGCTGTGTTTAGATGCCTGAAGCTGCCGGGTTTCAAAGCGGCGTTTAAAAACTTTTTGTCAGATCTCAGGAGAGATCTGACGCGCAACAGAATTCGCCGATTCGGACAGGCCGCCGTATTAGCTGCAGAGTGGCCCGAAGCGGGTCAATGGTTGCACGCCCACTTTATCCATACGCCAGCCTCGGTTGCTGCCTACACCAGCAGCATACGGGGTATCGGGTGGACTGTTTCTGCGCATGCGAAGGACATCTGGACATCACCTGCTTGGGATCTTACGCGTAAACTAACCGACGCTCGTTGGGCGGTCACCTGCACCGCGGTTGGGCAGCGGTATTTACAGGATCTAACACCGCGGCCTTCGAGTGTTCATTTAAGTTACCACGGACTCGATCTTAAGCGTTTTCCGGACTATTCACGACAGTTATCCAAACAGGATGGACAACAACAGGACGAGCCCGTTGTCATACTGAGTGTTGGACGGGCGGTTGAAAAGAAGGGTTTTGACGTACTGCTACGAGCACTGTCGGCGTTGCCTGCCACATTGCACTGGCAATTTGTGCATGTAGGAGACGGAACGCAATTAGAGACGCTAAAATCGTTAGCGGTTGCCTTGAAGATTGAAAAGAAAATTACCTGGCTGGGTGCGATAGACCAGAGTGCGGTGCTGGTCAATTATCAGCAGGCCGATGTTTTTGCACTGGCCTGTCGAATTAATGATGACGGTGATCGTGATGGCTTACCCAATGTGCTGGTCGAAGCGGCAAGCCAGGGGCTGGCATGTGTCACTACATCGGTATCGGCTATTCCTGAACTGTTCACCCATGAAGAGAATGGATTACTGGTTGAGTCAGAGGATCACTTGGGTTTGGCTGCCGCTTTGGCAATGGCGATACGCTCCCCTCAATTACGTTTGAAACTGGGGCAGGCGGCTCAGCAACAGGTTCGAACTACGTTGGATTATCACAACAGCATAAATCATCTGGTTGCATTGTTTGAAAGTGAATGGTTAAGTGAGAAATAACGATGATCACTCAGCAACTGCGCGTAATGTTCTACGTACAACACTTGTTGGGTATCGGGCATTTGATGCGCGCAAGCAGAATAGCTATAGCGTTGCAGCGCGATGGTCTACACGTCACGTTGGTCTGTGGCGGCGTCCCTGTACAAGGGTTTGAAGTCCCTGGTGTAACGCTGGTCGCGTTGCCGTCAATCGCTGTTCGCGACGGTAATTTTAAAGACCTTGTTGATGCTAATGGGAATCTGATAGACGAGGACTATAAGCAGCGTCGATGCCAATTGCTACTCGATACCTATGAGAATACTCAACCCGATATCGTGATCCTCGAAGCGTTTCCGTTTGGTAGAAGATTGGTTCGCTTTGAACTTCTACCACTGATCAATGCCATAAATACATCCAGACCAAAACCGATTTTGTTGACATCAATCCGCGATATCCTGCAAAAGCGCAGCAAACCTGGTAGGGACGAACAGAGCGTTGAGTTAGTCAAGCAGCACTTTGATAAGGTGTTGGTTCATGCCGATCCAGCTATCACAACGCTTGATGATAGTTTTGCATTGGCGCACGCAATCGCTGATCAGATCATCTATACCGGCTTGGTGTGCGGGCCGCCTGGAAAAACACTGTCGGATTCGTTTGATATCGTGGTGTCCGCTGGCGGCGGGGCAGTGGGGGTTAAACTGGTACAGGCTTCTATCAGCGCTGCGGCTCTTCTGCCCGAAAACCTGTCATGGTGTGTGCTTACTGGCCCTAACTTACCTGCCGAGGAGTTCACCGATTTATCAAAAAATTCGCCAGCAAACGTCACCATTGAGCGCTTTAGAATCGATTTCCCAGATTTGCTGCATAGCACAACACTGTCGATATCTCAGGCTGGCTACAATACTGTCAGCGATGTGTTGCAGGCCAATTGTCGCAGTTTGCTTGTGCCTTTTACCGCCTTTGGTGAAACCGAGCAGGCCGACAGAGCAGAGCAGCTGAGGCGACTTGGCTTAGCCCACGTTATTTCAGAGGAGTCGCTCTCGGCAAAACAACTGGCGTTGAGCATTAGCAATATCCTGTCACAGAATGGCCCTATAGCTAGCTCTGCAATCAAGTTGGATGGCGCTGAAAGCACTGCCCGAATTCTACGGGATCTTATCGAGACTAAGTAATCCATGGAACCCAACTTCTATCGATATATCTGGACGCACACGTCGCGTCAACAGATGTGGATATTGTGTGTCGTTCTCATTTCGATGGTTCCGTATTACTACGCCTTTGATTTGCCAAAAATGCTCATTAACGGGCCAGTGACAGGCGGTGGTTTTGAATCTCCTGGTGCGACACAACCGTTTTTGCCCGGATCGTTATTCGCTGGGTGGGAGCTTGACCGAATGCAGACTTTGGTGGGGTTGAGTCTTGCGTTTTTAACACTGGTTATCGTTAATGGTTTGTTCAAATATTACATCAACACCTACAAAGGTCTACTCGGTGAGCGTTTGTTAAGACGCGTACGATTTGAGTTGGTTGATCGAATCCTCAGATTTCTGCCCGGTGAGTTTAAGCGGATCAAGGGTGGCGAGATGTCCAGTATGGTTAAAGATGAAGTAGAACCGCTGGGTGGGTTTACCGCTGATGCTTTTGTACAGCCTCTGCTACTGGGTGGTCAGGCGTTGACTGCGCTGGTGTTTATATTCGTACAGCATTTCTGGTTGGGGTTGGTGGCCTTTTTCATGGCTTTTGTGCAAATGCTTATCATCCCCCGATTACGCCAGCGTTTGCTGATTTTGGGCCGTGAACGGCAAATTGGTGCACGGCAGTTGGCCGGTAGAGTCACGGAGATTGTCGATGGCGTGGAAACCATCCATGTAAACGATACATCCAACTACGAGCGCGCTGATATTGCCACTCGCCTGGGTAAGCTATTCGCTATTCGTTACGAGATTTACTCCCGAAAATACAAAATTAAATTTCTGAACAACTTTCTGGCGCAAGTAACGCCGTTTATGTTTTATCTCATTGGTGGTTATTTAGTCATCATTGGTCGATTAGACGTGGGGCAGCTTGTGGCGGTAATCACTGCATACAAAGAACTGCCAGGCCCGTTAAAGCAGCTTATTGATTGGGACCTTGCCAGGCAGGATGTACAGGTGAAATACGAACAGATTGTTCAACAGTTTAATTCACATGAGATGATACACCCTGATATACAGAGCATTGATACCCTAGCCACTGCGCAGTTGGGTGTGCCGCTGAGTGCATCAAACATCACCATGGTAGACGAAGGTGGTGCAGCAACACTGGAAAATGTGTCATTAACGATCGAGGCAGGTCAGGCAGTGGCGGTGGTGGGCGATGCTTATAGCGGCGCTGACGCTTTAGCAGAGGTGTTCGGTGGTATAACCCGGCCGAAAAAAGGAAAAATCACACTAGGTAAGGAGAATTTACTGAACTTACCTGAGTCTGTTACGGGGCAGGGTATTTCCTATGCTTCATCTGAGGTGTATTTTTTCTCAGGGTCACTGGAAGATAATCTACTCTATGGGTTGAAGCATCACCCGTTGGATGACGTTAATTACACAGAGGCAGATAAATCACGTCAACAATGGGAACGAGTGGAGGCCAGGCGCACGGGGAATCCAGAATTTGACTTAAACAGTAACTGGATTGACGCGGACAATATCAACGGATTTAGCACGGTTGATACGTTGGTAGATGCTATGAGACAAGTGCTACAAGTGGCACAAATGTCTGATGATGTGTTTGATTTTGCGTTGCATTCGAAAATCGACGTGCGCACGCATAGCGTGTTGGCTGAGCAAATTGTAGCTCTGCGCAAAGCGGTCCAGGTTGAGCTTCAAGCACGGGGCCTCAGCGAATTGATTGTCCCGTTTGATATTGACACGTATAACGAACATGCACAGATTCGAGAGAACATATTTTTTGGCATTCTGACCGATACCACTATTTCAAATCGGCGCGAAGGCGGGACGAAACACTTCCGTGACACGCTAAGACAAACCGGGCTTGATAAGAAACTGTACTCCATGGGGTTAGCCATCGCCGAAGGAGTTCGTGAACTGTTTAAGGACTTACCTGATGATCACCCGTTGCTGGATCGACTAGAACTGATGGATGTCAATGAGCTGCCAGAATTAAGAGCACTCTATCAGCGCACCAAAGACAGTGAATTCAATAGAGTCAGTGTCGACGATCAGTATGCTTGGATCAGGCTCAGTTTCAAGTACAACGAGCAGCAATATCGCTTTGGCCTACTGGATGAAGCCCTGATGCAGACTATCGTGGATACGCGTAAATTATTGCACCAGAATATGCCGGAAAGTTTGAAAGCCGGAATCGATATGTACGATCCGAGCAAATACCTGCCGTCGGCTAATCTGCTCGATAACATTGTCTTTGGCAAGGTGGATCGTCGGTTCAAAGACATCGACCAACAACTCCGAGAGGTTGTTTCGCCACTGCTTGAAAAGCAGTCTGGTCTCTACAACCTAATGTACAGCGTCGGGCTTAATTATAACGTGGGCCCCTCAGGACGACGATTGAGCACGGCGCAAAGGCAGAAAATTAATTTTGCCCGCTCCCTAATACGAAAATCAAAATACTATATTTTCAACCGACCGTTAACTGGACTTGATCAAATTCAACAGGCCAATATTATCGACGGAACGTTGAATTTTCTGGCTGAATACGCTGACAATCCCAGTATTGTCTGGGTTTTGGCCTCAGAGTCAAATGCTCACTATTTTGACCGGTGTATTGCCTTCAGAGACAAAACTGTGGTCGAGGATCAACTGATCGATAGCACAACCACGAATCGGGATGAGATCACCTTTCCTACCGTCCAGTGAGTATGGGCTCAAATTCTGCGGTGGCGTCATCTGTATTGATGGGCAAGTTCCTGGGGACTCCAAGCGTTTTGGCCTGATACCTTTGTCACTTGAATTAAATGAGCTGGGCGTGAACACGCGCAGCATAGCGTAGTCTAAGCCCTACTCAATTCTGTTATTCGACACTATGCAAGGCGAACAATCCGACCCAGATACTCAGCCCAATAGTCATGAGATAAGTGGCGATAATGCCTGGTCGTTACTTGAGGCAGAGCTTGATCAGTGGGTTGTAGCTGGCAAAACGGCCAAACTCTGGTGGCGTGATGATGACGCGGTTACCACCGGCCCACAGCTTGATCAACTCATCGAAATCTGTACCGATGTTGGCCTATTGTTAGCGGTAATCCCGGCCCATGCGCAGGCCCCATTGGCAGCGCGCGTAGCGCAGGTCAATCACGTTCATATTGCGCAACACGGCTATGCCCATATCAACCATGCGCCGCGGGGTCAGGGGCTCGGTGCCTGGGAGCTGGGTCTGCATCGCGGGCAAGCTGCTGTATTAGCCGATTTACAGGTGGGTCGTGAGCGTCTTGATCACCTGTTTGGACCGCGCTTTATGCCCATTATTGTGCCTCCCTGGAATCACATAGACTCAGCGTTGTTTGCACCCATCGCGGCAGCTGGCTACCGAGGAATATCAGCCTTTGGGCCACGTCAATCAGACAGTTCAGCGACTGAGTTGATTCGTGTTAACGCGCACTGCGACCCGATTCGATGGAAGTCGGGCGCCCGTTTCCGTGGTGTGGAAAAAACCGTCAATCAGCTGGTGGAACATTTGATGGCCAAGAGAAGTGGACGAGTTGATGCTAATGAACCGACAGGATTTTTAACCCATCACAAGGATCTTGATGCTGCGGGCTGGGATTTTTGCGTTAAATTAGTTGAAATCGTGACCAGTCATTCGGGTGCCTGTTGGATAAGCCCATTGGCTGCGTTTGAGTCGACACCATGAGCGCGCTTATCAGGCCAGCAGTATCAGCGGACATCAACGCCATATGTAATCTGCTGCACACAAAAATGAATCCTAAAATTGCCGTCGACCGTTGGCGACAGTTAATGAGTTACTCATGGCTTGCAAACAAACCAGACTTTGGACGGGTCGTGGAGAGGCACGGGCAAGTTCTAGGTTATTGCGGCATGGTCTATGCCGATCGCTTGATAGAGGACAGTGAACAGCCGGGTGGACGACGAGAACGCATTGTCAGTATGAGCTCATGGTATCTGGATAAATCATTACGGGGCCAGGGTCTAGGTCGGGATATGCTGCTCTCGGCTATTGAAGATCCCTCGCTGACCTATGTAACGTTAACTAACTCGAGAAAACCGCTAGGTATCGTTGAAGCATTGGGTTTTCGTGTGCTTGAGAATCATCGCTATGTCTGGCGTCGAACTGATCAACAGCATCCAAGGGTCACGATAACCAGCGAACCCGAACTTGTTCGTAATCTTGTTAGTCCCCAACACCGCCAACTCATTGATGATATGACAGGGCTTCCGGTAGTGCCTTTCTTGCTGGAGACGGACGGCCACACAACGCTATTTTTTTTCTCCATCAAAAAGAAAGGGGCCGATATCACCTGGTTTGATCTCATGTACGCATCTAATCTTGAGCGCTTTGTCGAACTTGCACAGGTGCTGGCAGACAAATTATTGCCAGAAGCACCCAGTGTTTTGGCCGCAGACGGCAGGTTTGTGTGTCATCCGCCTGACGGCGCAATTTATGAGCGCTTACCTGTCTCTCGCTACTACATCAGCGAGCGTGTAAACCCTGGGCAAATAGACCATCTTTACAGTGAATTGCAGCTGTTGGATTTAAAGTTAGACTAGACAATAATGTGGCCGCAACCATCTGCAAATTCAGTTGCTCTATTCTGGGCAACGTTCCGTAAGTTGTCGATGGTGCACAGTGTGAGCGTGAGTCATTATGGTGGATTCTAGTTTCTTCAATAACATACCGAAAAACAGCCGATTCATCGACGTCTTTGATGAGCATAATTTCTTTCCAGCCCCGGATGATTGGATCATTGTCATCGCCGATATTCAAAGCTCAACACGTGCGATAGCCACTGGGCGATACAAGGATGTCAACATGATAGGCGGAGCGGTTATATGCGCCGTACAGAATGCTACTGGTACACGAGACTGGCCGTTCGTTTTTGGCGGAGATGGTGCCACGTTACTGATCGCACCGGGTGTCTTGCCTGAGGTAGAAGCGGCATTGGTGCGGACTCGCTCAATGGCCAAAAACGATTTTGATCTGGAATTGAGGGTTGGCTTTGTACCGATCTGTGATGTGCGTGAACGCGGGGCTGATGTGCTGGTGTCACGCTATGAAGTGTCGCCTGGGAATTGTTTAGCCATGTTTGGAGGCGGTGGTGTTGAGTTAGCAGAAGAGTTGATAAAAGCCGATAGTGCAGCTACTCACTATTCTGTTGCAGACTACTCATTGCCGCACTTGCCCGATCTGAGTGGACTGTCCTGTCGTTGGGAGTCACTTCAGTCTCAGAAGGGACGTATTTTGTGCCTACTGGTGAAGCCGCAGGCACAAGATTTTCAACGTCGGCAGAGCATACTTTCCCATTTTCTGACAGAGTTGACTGCACTGACGGGTGAAGACTTGAGTCAAGCTAATCCAGTGTGTGAAGAGTCCTTATGTATTCGCTGGCCACCTACTGGGCTTGTTGCCGAAGCGAAAGCAACTCGGGCGAATAAAGGCTACTGGCGTCGACTTGCTGAAATTTACAGTCAGAGTTTGATTCAATGGATCTCGGATCATTTTAACGTCCAGGCGGGGCATTACCACGCAAAGCGCTACCGAAAAGAGCTGAGTAGAAATAACGACTTTTGCAGATTTGATGATGTGTTGCGTATGGTGATTGATTGCTCATTGGCCGAAGTTGTTCAAATTCGAGCGCTACTTGATCAGCTACACGCAGCTGGGGACATAGATTTCGGGTTGTTTGAAACTGAACAGGCATTGATGACCTGTCTGTTGTTTGACCTTGAGTCAAGCCAGCATTTACATTTTATCGACGGTGATAATGGTGGATTCTCAACAGCAGCCACAGCCCTCAAACAGCAATTAGCTTTGCATGAAAAACCTTTAGCTGAACGCCATTAGTTTCGCCTGGTAAGAATAGGCGAACCAACCCTGTCGCCATACATGATAGCCTGGCAATAGTGGAGGTAAGCGCTCGGGATCGATGCTGAGATCGCGTTGCATATTCAAATTTTTTTATCAGTCGGTTCTACAGATCGTGGCAGGTGGGCCGCGCAACCGGTTATTCGGGAACAATCGTTGGTAATTGCAGTCTCAGCCGCTGCAACCATGAACTCGAAACACCGATGAAAATGACTGACGATCAGACGCTGCTGGATCAATCGGAAAAACTCACTGATACTGGTGTCGGCTTGTTGCGGATCTCCTCGGGATTATTTTTTCTCATCCCCGGAATATTCAAACTCCTAATGCCAGGTGATTTTCTGGACATGATGGCTGATTTTCCCGGCTGGCTCCAGCCGCATCTGCCCTGGCTTTTTGATATCGTCATAGCCGCCGAGGTAGTGGGTGGCATCATGCTCATCATGGGATGGAATATTCGGTTAGCCGTTCCACCGCTAGTGATTATTACCGTGGTTGCTGAATCCTTGGTCGTTGTTAACGATACGGATTCCAGCATCAGGCTGCTTAGTCTCTATGCGCATTTTATGGGAGCGGGTCTTTACACCGCTATGTTTTTTCTGGGCAGTGGGCGATGGGCTATTGGACGAGGGAAGAGCATAGTTCATTGGTTGGCGAAGCAAAATTTCGGTGTGTACTCCTCCATTTCGCACCAAGTGACCAGTGGCGCGGGTAAAAATGTCGGTGTGTTTCTGATTCGAGCATCGGTTGCACTGCCTTTTCTGGCATTTTTCTTTTTAGGCAACAGCGATTACGTTAACAGCATAGTGGTGCCTGAAAATACTGGGTTGAGGGTACTGTTGCTTACGCTCTCTCTGATCGGCGGGCTGTCATTGCTCACAGGATTTCAGATCAATAGCGTCAGTTGGATGTTGGTCGCGCTGACGCTGTTGCATTTGGTGGTTGTGGCAGTACCGGACATTTCAGCATCAAAAATCGGATTCATTAATATTTTATTCCACCTACTGATCATCAGCGCTGTTGTGTCACTGCGTCTAATCCGGTTTGGCTCAGACTTAGAAGTCGAGCATATTTTGTCACTGGACAAAAAAAATGTGGTAGTCATCGGTGGTGGGTTTGCAGGAACGCAGTTGGTCAGAAAACTAGAACGACTGTTACCCGATGACTGGCAGGTGGTGCTGATCAGCGAGGAAAACTACACGACATTTAATCCCATGCTGGCTGAAGTGGTGGGTGCCAGTATTCTGCCCAGTCATGTTATTGCGCCTATACGAAGAATGATTCGCAAGACCCGATTTATCTCTGCACGTGCGACTAGTGTGGATATTGATACCAGAACGGTACATTTTGAAGCAGAAGATCGACGTGGATCAATTGGCTATGAGCACCTCGTATTTTCATTCGGGTCACGTGCCAACCTGGACCTGGTTCCCGGGATGCAGCAGCACGCTATGCCATTTAAATTGCTCGGAGATGCACTGAAGCTTCGCAACCGCGTTATAGAGCAGATGGAAAAGGCCGAGCTGGAAGAGGATCTGGAGAAGCGGCGGTGGTTGGGACACTTCATCATAATTGGTGCAGGCTTCAGTGGGGTTGAAGTCGGCGGGGCTATTCAGGATTTTATTCTGGCATCCCACAAACATTATCCGCGCCTGCATGATGATGATCTGAAGGTGACAATCATTCACCGCGGAGAACTTCCCTTGCAGGAAATGGCTTCGCAGTTTGGCGAACATGTGCTTGAAAAAATGCCAAAGCGCGGTGTAAATTTAGTGCTCAACACGGGTGTTTCTGAAGTAGATGAAATGGGTGTTGTAACTAACACCGAAGATCGAATTGATGGTGCAACGACCATCTCTACGATTGGTACCAAGCCCAACCCACTGATAGAAAAAATGGATGTACCCAATCAACGCGGGCGATTGCTGGTTGAACCTGACATGTCACTGCAAGGCCATTCCACTATTTGGGCTATTGGTGACTGCGCGTTGGTGCCTAACGAGCACGATGGACAGCTTTCACCTCCAACGGCTCAATTTGCTATTCGTGAGGGACAGCAGCTAGCCAAAAATATAGCGCGCGCCGTAAAAGGAGAAGCGTCACGACCATTCAATTACAAGTCCAAGGGCTCCATGGCCACAATTGGTCACTTAAACGGTGTTGCTGAGATGTTCGGAACCATTCGTCTTGGTGGATTCCCAGCATGGCTTGTGTGGCGTGGCTTTTATTTATCGTTAATGCCCACAGCCGCCAAGAAAACTCGAATATTTTTCGAATGGACTTGGAGTATGCTGTTTTCACCGGATATAATTAACCTGCGATTTACCACTACTGAACAGGCCGATCTGACCCGTAAGGAGAGATCCTTGAAGGATGCAGCCTGATTTGGTAGTTTGCACTATTTGGTAGCTTGCGCTGGGGGCTCACGCTTTTTTTGAGCGGCTCATTAGATCTGTGGTGTGATATTGCATGTTGACCTGTATGTAGATTGGTTGCATTGCCTTTGCCTTTGCATTGCTAATACCTTGGCCAGTGTCATGTGCGATTGTTCTTTACGTAACGCGTCGTTGACACCAGGGTATCCTGTATTTATGCCGAGCTGCTGCTGTGCTGCACATGCGGGGTTCCAATAGACCAGGCTATTGAATGATCAGGAAATCCTAGCATTGGAGGAGACGATTCAGTCCGTTACTTATAGTCAAGGCACGCAGCGCATTGTTTCACCTGAGCAGACGCTGGCACATGTGATGCCGCATATGCAGTCCATGGGTATTACACGAATCGCAGACGTCACAGGACTAGATACTATTGGCATACCGGTGGTTATGGTGTGTCGACCGAACGCTAGGTCCGTTTCATTATCACAGGGTAAAGGCAGCACGCTCGCTGCAGCCAAAGCGTCAGGATTGATGGAGAGTATTGAAGGGTTTCATGCTGAACATATCGCATTGCCACTTCGAATCGCCAGTTTGAATGAGCTAACAGAGTCCGTTTCTGTCGTGGCTATTAATGACCTACCGACAGTAAAGCAGTCTGCTTTCCATGCCAACTATCCCATAACATGGATAGAATCAGTAGAACTGAACAGTGGTCAGGCGCGTTGGTTGCCCTATGAGATGGTCCACACAAACTACACCCTTCCAAGACCCCCTGGTAGCGGTTGTTTTCCAGCGAGCAGTAATGGTCTGGCATCGGGCAATACAATGGCTGAAGCAACAGTACATGGCATTTGTGAAGTGATAGAACGTGACGCGATATCACTGTGGCACCGGCGTTTTACCCTAGGACACCAGCCTGTTGCTATTGATACCCAAACGATCAATAACCAGGCCTGTCTTGACACTCTGCGCAAGCTGGATGCAGCCGGGCAAGATTCCTATCTGTGGGATATCACATCCGATACAGGCATACCGACCTATTTCGTCGTTCTCCTTGATCGGCATTGTACGACCAGCCATATTGGTGTGGGCTCTGGTACTCATTTGTCACGGGAAATTGCCGTACTCCGTGCTCTACATGAAGCAGTGCAGGTGCGCACTACCTATATTGTGGGCGCGCGCGATGACATCACAGCCAGGGAGTATCTGGAAGACAATATAATTGAAAAAAAGCACTATTTTTCGAAGTATATAGGTCGTTCAGTTTTTTCAGGCGACTTCTCACAAACTGATGATGTGGATTCTGGGTCTATCGAGATAGACCTGCAAACACTGTTATCGGCACTACAGT
This sequence comes from uncultured Granulosicoccus sp., assembly GCA_938003775.1. Lineage (GTDB taxonomy): Bacteria > Pseudomonadota > Gammaproteobacteria > Granulosicoccales > Granulosicoccaceae > Granulosicoccus. The sequence continues at coordinate 11,982 of CALKXZ010000062.1, forward strand.
GCGTGGGGATTCATGACGTGTTGCGGGTGGATTTGCGCAAGCCTGAATTTAATATTGCTGTGGCCAGAATCGTGATTCCTGGGCTTGAATCACCACACGATGATGATGACTATCTGCCGGGTTCTCGAGCAGCAGCAATACGCCGAGTAACTCGCAGGTGATTGTTGTCTATGCAGGGCCCACTATTTCTCATGTGCGCATTCGTGAGCTTATTGATTGTGTCTGTCTCCCTCCTGTCCGTCACGGCGACCTACTAAGCCTTATTCCACGTAAACCGGTAGCCATAGGCATTATTGATGGCTACTTCGAAGGTGCCGCATCAATCTGGCATAAGGAAATTTTATACGCCATCGATCAAGGCATCAAAGTCTATGGAAGCGCCAGTATGGGAGCACTCCGTGCCGCCGAATTAGACTGCTTTGGTATGGTTGGGGTTGGCCAAATATACGAAGATTTCAAGAACGGATTGTTGACTGACGATGATGAGGTGGCTGTGCTCCACGGACCTGAAGAGGTTGAATATATGGTGGCATCGACCCCCATGATCAACATTCGTGCAACACTTGAGTTGGCCTGTGTACAAAAAATTATCGACAGTGATCAAAAAATGCTGTTACTTGATGCCGCGAAAAACACCTATTACAAGAAACGTAGCTGGAGTGCGCTCATAGACTATTCAGCGGACACATTTGGCAGCAACATATCGGCATCACTAGCGCTTTGGTTAGAGTGCAACAAGATTGATCAAAAGCAGTTGGATGCGGTTCATATGCTATCGGTGCTAAGCCAGATCGATACACAAGCACACACTGCCAGCCAATCAAATTTTTATTTCGAATGGACACAAGTATGGCATTCGGCATTTGCTGAATTCACGCCACAGTCTGCAAGCAGCCAAGTGCTTAGCGAGCGTGATCAAAAAGTGATTAACCAGCTTAGTCTTAAGCCGGATCAATATGAGCGCTTTTTAGACAAGGCGCTCATCAGGCGCCTGGTAAATCGTCAGTCAAATGAACTGAATAACCATCAGGCGATTAAGGCTGCGTTTAGTCGATTTAGAGCAGAGAATCACTTGTATTCACGTGATCTCTTGATGGACTACCTGACACGCATCGAACTGGATGAGTCGCAGCTAACCGTGCTTATGCGAGAGGTATCGCAGCTTGAGTCAATCAAGCAGGAGGCAGGTGATATGCGAACAGCGGTTATTGATCAGCTTAAATTGGACGGGCAATACCCTAAGCTACTGCAACTGGCTGATCAAAAGCTGGAAGCCATCGGTACAGAAAAATATGCCACGCAATGTGTGGATGTGGATCGAGCCACCGTGCTTTCCTGGTACTTTGAGCAGCAGTTAGGTGAACAAATACCAGTACAACTAGCGGGACACCTGGATAAAACCGGATTTAGCAGTGTAGAAGAATTTTATCGATCAATAGTGGAGGACTACGTATACTGCCAACAACATGATTGATACACCGGCTTGGCTTGAAGCAATGCATCAGGTTAGGCTGTCCGGGAGTTGACAAGATGGGCACCTTATTCAGACTCTACCCACAGACGCAAACCAGCACGGCAAGCATGCCGGCCGAAATTGTTGAAGTCTCATCACCCGCTGGCAGTTTAGGCCCCGGCCCTAGTGATGATCGTATGTATGTCATCTTTCCAGTCCATAAGGCTCAAGAGTACGGTTTACATCAGGATGAGCGTGGTAACCCCTATGTGTATTTGCCACCATGGTCGGGCCCTATTTACGACCCGGCAACGCCAGACGCTGATGGCCATTTTTTACACTACAAAGACAACGACGATCCGCGATTTCACGCAGCGCACACGTTTGCTTCCATTCGGTTCACACTCGATATTTGGGAGCGATATTATGGACGGCGTATTGAATGGTATTTTCGCGACTATTACGAGAAAGCGGAGATCGTTGTCATTCCTGAATTCGAGAATGCTCAGATCGGACGCGGTTTTATTGAGATAGGTACCGATGTTAATAAAGTTGACGGCTCTCGGTCCCCCTTCACGCTGAATTTCGATGTCGTTGCCCATGAAATTGGGCACGGCATATTGTTCTCAGAGGTGGGCGAGCCTGATCCTGACAAAGAAACCGCTGAATTTCTTGGTTTTCAAGAATCCAGTGCAGATATAGTGTCGATGATCGCTATCCTGCATTTCGATTCGGTTCTCAATGAGGTACTTGAATCGACATCGGGTAATTTGTACATGGCGAATCATTTAAACCGATTTGCAGAAACATCGCCGGTTGATCAAATTAGAATGGCCAGTAACAGTGTGAAGCTCTCCGATTTTGCAGCAGGCTGGAAAGATTCGCACCGGTTGGGTCAGCCGTTAACCGGTGCAGTATTCGATATTTTCGTGGACATTTTTCATGAGGAACTGGTGCGTGTTGGTGCGATCTCTACAGATTTAGAGCAAATCTCTGACTTGCTCGAAGGAACCTCAGAATACGAGGCACAGTTACAGGATGATTTTGATGCCGCTTATGCTGCAAACCCTGATATGTTTCGTGATTCATTAGTCTTTGCACGAGATACGCTGGCTGCGTTGTTGATTGATACTTGGTCGCGGCTGTCACCGGATAATCTCAGATACACCAATGTGCACAGCACTATGCAGATGGCTGACCAAGCGTTGTTTGATGGGTTTTACCGGACGATTATTGATGTCAATTTTGAGTGGCGCGACATTGGATCAGCCGTGGTTGGCCCTCAATTGCCAAAAGAGCAGGGTGATGAACCGATCAATCGGGGGCATAAAGACAAAAAACATAAACTCAATGGACTCAATGAAAGTCTGACGAGCGCTGTTACCGACGTCTCCCAATCAGATTCCGCCACCGTCAGTAGTCCTCGAATCAGACAGTCCTATGCAGAACGCTATCGGCTCTCCAGGATAACTAGGTGACATGATCGGCCGATGGCACGGAAAGATACCGATTGCTATTACGCTTGCGACCGCTATAGGCATACTCGTGTTGGCGGCAACCGGAATAGTATCTGCTGTTGCTGTGTGGCTGGCGAAAAACAATACTTTCGACCTACTCAGCGCCAATGTTTATCAGGCGATTTCAGCCGACGTAACGCAAATTGAGCTGCACCTTCGTCCGGCAGAACACCAGACCCAATTTATTGCCGAGAAAATAGCTCAGGGAGAAATTGATCCGGCAAAACCAGATGAATTTGGACTCCTGTTAACCGGTGCGTTAGCAGCTGTACCGCAGATAGGTGCGGTGTTGTTTATTGATAAAGACTTACAGTCTATCAGCGTGGGTCGAGATGATCAGAGCACCGAGATTGACCTGTTCACCGCTGACTTTTCTCAAGACTCAATTGTTCGCGACAATATGGCCAAAGTCAGAAAAGGCCCCATTTGGCTGAAACCCATTTGGCGCGATAGAGTCCAGAAGACGTACTTAAACCGAGCCCATCCGGTTCGTCGAAATGGTGAGTTTATCGGCGCGGTGGTATCAGCAGTATCGGTTGAACAACTGTCCAATTTCATAAGCGAGAAAGGGTTTGATACCACTGGGAATCGTTTCATATTGTACGGCCGGAACCAAGTCCTCGCACATTGGCTATTAATGGACGAATACCCAGATCGCTCAGATAACCAGCCATTACCGAGCCTGGATACGTTCAGTGATCCCGTCTTGGCCGCTATTTGGCAATCGCAGGGAAGACGAGAATTACCACTAGACTTTCCGCTAGGGACTGACAGTTTCGTGTTAGAAATGTTCGATACCGAATACGTATTTCTCTACAAAACATTGGTCGGCTATGGCCAGCAGCCCATGATCGTTGGTGCCTACTTTACAGCCAGTGATATACCAGAGGAGGTTAGGCGGTTTGTGGCGGCGTTGTCTGCAGGAGGCATTGTTTTACTCTTGTCATTAATAGCGGCCATCATTCTTGGTCGGCGAATCGCCAGACCCATTGTGAAATTCTCTGCAGCGGCAGGGCGGGTTAGAAACCTTGATGTCTCCAAAGTTGAGGAACTCCCAGGGAGTATATTTCGCGAGCTTAATGATCAATCTGTGGCATTCAATGCAATGCTCAGAGCGCTGCGGTGGTTCGAAATGTACGTGCCGAGAAAAATTGTAGAGCACCTAATCAGACATGGTGATATTCAAGATACCAATTCGGATGCCCGCGAATTGACGGTGATGTTTACTGATGTTGTGGGTTTTTCCTCTATCTCTGAAGACATGTCGGCACCCGAGGTTGCAGCCTTTATTAACAGCCATTTTTCGCTGATTGTCAGTTGTATCGAAGCGGAAGGCGGCACCGTGGACAAGTTTATGGGCGATGCTGTTATGGCCTTCTGGGGGGCGCCGGAATTACCATCGCATGATCCTGAGCGTGCCTGCCGAGCAGCGCTAGCGATTGCCGTCGCTATGCAAAAAGACAATAAGAAACGGCAACTCTCAGGCCAGCCGTCAGTAGGTATCAGAATAGGCATTCACACGGGAATAGCCACGGTGGGCAACATCGGTGCGCCTGGACGATTGAACTACACTATCATCGGCGATACCGTCAATATTGGTCAGCGGCTGGAGCAATTAGGTAAGCAGGTCTACTCACACGGACGTGAAATTTCGATCCTTATCAGTCATGAAACCGCAAGAAAGCTCAGTTCAGAATTTAAGTCTGTGTCTATTGGAAATTTCAAACTCAAAGGTCGTGCCGGTGATATCGCGGTATTTGAGCTTGGTGGGTACCCGGGTAATGAGTGAATTCGTAACTAACTGGATTATTCATGAATAATCGGGGTTAGATAAAAGGTGTGCTTGTACACTGGACGATACTTGTATATAAAGACTAAAACGGAACATGACAGGCGGTACGCGAAATGACTGAATCATTACTCGGAATATCGGAAGTCTCACTGTACGGAGAAAAAGTGAGTGATATGAGTTTTAACGATATGGATGGCGATCCAATCAGGTATTTCGTACGAGTCTATGGGTATGCTTTCGAGGGTAACTATTACGGTATGGATGCTCCCATCATCATGTTGTTAGTTGGCGACGGTGCTGTTCTGGATGATGCAACTCCCAAGGATGTTAAAAATTCGTTTTCCAGCCATGTTCGGCGGTGGGTGTGTGATAAGTCAGATCATTCGGTCAGGTTGGATGAACTCACCGGTTCGGTCGAAAGTATCTTATTAGAAGCGGAACTGACTGCGGGTGGGGCGGCAGGGCGCGTTAGTGGTGGCCGGGTCAGTGGCGGTCGCGTCAGTGGAGGGCGAGTTAGTGGTGGTAGGGTCAGCGGCAAGGCCGATTAAGTGCCGATAAAGTGCAAGTTGAGTCCCTGACAGATAAACGTGAAGGGTATAGACGATCGAACAAACGCAGCTCGTTACCGAGATCGTTGCTACTGCGCTGGAGTATTACCTGAGCTACAGGTCGTGTTATGAGCAAATCTGGCCTAAAGAGTTCTAAGAGTCCCATCATGCAACTGTGGCTAAGGTTGCGTGAAAGTCTCAAATCAAAGCGACTGTGGTTGTCCAGTGGCACAGAATATGAAGCGCTGCCAGAAAAAATACGCCGCTCTATAGAAATCCAACAGAACAACAGTGAGCGTCTTATAGGTTGGATTCAGCTTGCCATACTGATCCTCTTTGCGTTGCTGTATGCCGCCGCTCCAATGACGTCACCAATAGACGCAGATTTTGAACCGGTACCGCTGTTTCTGGGTGCCTATTTTGTATTCACCTGTATACGTTTGCAGCTTGCGTATAGAAATAGGCTGGCGCTATGGGTGTTAATTCTTTCTGTACTGGTGGATATGGCTTTGTTGTTAGCGTTAATCTGGTCCTTTCATATTCAGTACATGCAGCCACCGTCATTTTATTTAAAAGCACCAACTTTACTGTATATATTTATATTCATCTCATTGCGGGCACTGAGATTCGAACCGGGGTTCGTGCTGTTGTCTGGCCTTGTGGGTTCTTCTGGATGGATACTATTGGTGGGTTTTGCCGTAGTCAATGAGTCGCAGCAATCAATGGTGACCCGTGACTATGTTCAATACTTGACCTCTAACAGTATCTTATTGGGTGGTGAGCTGGATAAGATTATTTCTATATTGTTGGTCACGGGTATCTTGACGTTCGCAATTGCCAGAGGCAGGCGTTTGTTGATTCGATCAATTGTTGAAGGTAATACAGCAGAGAACTTGTCTTTGTTTGTGCCTGATAGTGTTGCCAGTCAGATCGCCAACGCTGACGGACCATTGATTGATGCTAAAACAGAAACCCGTGAGGCCACCATACTCTTTGTTGATTTGGTGTCATTTACCAGTCTGGCGGAGCGGTTGGAACCTGAAAAGCTAATTGCGATACTCAATGAATATTTTCATGCTATTTCGGAACCTATCGAGCGTCATCATGGCGTGATCAATCAGTTTCAGGGTGACGCCATTCTTGCCAGTTTCAACCTGCCTAAAAAAGATCCGAACCATGCCAGCAATGCCATTAATGCTGCCCTAGAAATTCAACATATACTCAGTACTCACCAGTTTCAAGATGGTATTACATTGTCCTCTAGAGCCGGGGTTAACACCGGAGAAATTGTTGGCGGATTCGTTGGTACCAAGAATCGTTTAAACTACACCGTGTTTGGTGATGACGTTAATATAGCCGCAAGGTTGCAAGAGCTGGGTAAGCAAGTCGATGCGTCTGTTTTAGTGTCATCAAGAACGATGCAGCTTTGTGGTAATAGGCAATTTTCATTTACCCCCAAAGGCAGTGAGATATTACGTGGCCGCGTGACAATGGTGGATTTCTTTGAGCCCAGTCACTAGTGGGTCGTAAGGCTCATTCGTTAACACAGGTGTTGTAGCTCTGATTAATCTGTGATCTGCATGCACCAGCTACTGTTGTTATTACATTATACAGTTAGCTGGATAGCCGATTAATGTGTGCCGTTCAAGACGCTCCCCGCAGTGATTTAATTTGCACACGACAACCCTCCTTTGGCACACTGACCAAAGGATTGGGTTTCAGGAAGGAGGAAAGTGGTCCGCCACGGTTGGCGCCGTGCGGACCGTGGCTGGTGTTTGCAAGTGCGTCTAGCGACGACGACCACCAGCGAGGTCTACATTACCGACAAGCTATGGCAGTACGCA
>CALKXZ010000063.1 GCA_938003775.1 uncultured Granulosicoccus sp.
TATGGCTTCACTAACAAACGCATCATCGACACACATGAACGCGTCGGCCTCTTTTGACAGACAATCCAGTGCCAACAAGGATGCCTCCTTGCAGTCTAATCGACCCATGTTAGAGACGGGTCCATCAGCGTGCACGACACGTCCAGCTTCTATGCCGGCAGCCAGCGCGGGCGCCGCGCTGGGTTCCACCACACAGATACAGGGGCGCTCACGCCAAACATCACGCGCATACCGTGCGGCAGCGGCCGCTAGTCCACCCACACCTGCCTGCAAAAAAATGTGCGTAGGCTCAATAGGCAGTTGATCGGCAACTTCGGCAGGCATAGCCAGATAGCCTTCCATAATATCGCGACCGCCACTATAGCCATCCCAAGTTGAGTCTGCGATCAGTGTCCAGCCATGTAGTTCACTGGCAGCAACAGCTGCTGCATGACTGGCCTCATAGTTTGCCCCTTCGATAATCACTTGTGCACCATAACCGCGTAGTTTTTCGGCAAATCCTGACGGCACAGTGTCAGACAGATAGATCACTGCAGTTGCACCAAAGATGCGCGCACCCGCGGCGGTCGACACGCCGTGGTTTCCAGCACTAGCAGTGACGTACACAGAACCTTTTAATGCACTCGACATATGCTCTGGGCTGCCAACTTGACCACCATTTGCAGCCACCGCTGCCTTAGCAATCGCGTAGGTTGCACCCAGCGATTTAAAACTACCCAGCCCCATCCGAGCACGTTCGTCTTTGATGGCTATATCTGCCACGCCTAACTTGCTGGCCAGATTGGCAACCTGGATCAGTGGTGTGGGCTGCGCTGCAGGGCAAGCGCTGAGCAGGCGCAGTACAGACGCCACATCGCTAGAGACTTTATTGTCAGCACTGATAGCCAGCGCCGATATGCCACGGCCACGGTAAGGGTTAATGATAAGTTTCACAGCAATTTGACAGTGGCTATGCTCAGGATTAATCGTAGGCTGCGGTCACAATGATCTCAACCTTTAGTTCTGCTCTGGCCAGTTTAGCTTCACCACATGCTCTGGCAGGTGCGTGCCCTGTGGGCACCCAATTGTTCCAAACAGCGTTGAGTTCAGCAAAGTCAGCCATATCTGCCAACCAGATAGTGACCTGTAAAAGATGTTCTCGCGAGGAGCCTGCTTTATTTAACAGGGCATCTACACGAGACAGACATTCCTGGGTCTGTTCAGTCACCGTACTGCCCTCACCCACCTGACCTGACAGATAAACAACACCGTTGTGCTTGACGATTTTGCTGGCTCGTTCACCGGTGTCAATACGCTCTATTGAGGCCATAGTTTATTGTGTCTTTGCGCGGAGGAGCTACTAACTGATTCGTTCGGATTAATCGAGTCAGTATTAAAAATGAGTGTGCTTGCCCAGGTTAGGTGCCAGGCAATGCGATCACCATCAGTATAGCGCCGTGGGCAGTAATTGGCTCTTAATATGCGAATCAGGCTGGGTTGATTAAGCGGGTCTATCAGGCAAGGTCGCGATCACACGCCGCTATGGCGCACCCAACACTGCCATCAAGACACCTGTAGCAATAACGGCTATCCAGACACTGCGATAACCACCTATTTTCTCTCGCAGCCATAGTCTGGCCATAATCGTGGCAGCAGCGGCAAACGCTGCAAAGCCAATAGCGGCACCCACTCGACCACCCGATGCGGAGCCGATTAAAAAAGCACAGAATGCGGCCGTTTCCAGTACAGCTTGCAGCGCCACCAGCCCTTGTGTGCGACCTTGCGGAAGGGCAAACACAGCGCCTTGGTTCAGTTGCCATAAAATCCACACCGCGCCTGTGAGTAACGCAAACAGACGATTAAGAAACAGAGCTTCAATAGGTCCTAATATGGCACTGGCCTCCTGTGCCAGAAACATGCGTGTGGCGATGCTCAGCGCTGCTGCAACCCCTAGCGCTGCTGTTATTTTGAGCCATGCCGCGTCGTAATGCGTGCCCTGATCTACCGCTTCACTGCGCCGTGCCAGCATTAACACGCCCACCACAACGATAGCGACCGAGACTATCTGTGGCCACGCCCAGGGTTCACCCGCGGCAACATTAAATCCGACCAGCAGCACAGCAAATGTAGACGCCGCAGGCGAGGCAACCGCCACAGGGCCGCGGAGCAAGGCTTTATACAATAAGACTAACACCACAATATTTAACACGCCACTGATCAGCGACAGCAGCCAGCCGCGCCAATGCCAAGCTGGCCATTGTGCACTCACGAGCATCCATACCAGTAACACCACTACCGACAACGCCATGATGTAACTGATCAGAACACTGACTGTTACGCGTGCTGACGTGACGCGTGCAATACAATCGGATGTACCAATCAGCACAGCGCCTAGCAACCCCCATAAAACACCCGCCATTACCTTCTTGTGCTCCGGCCGCGGTGTTTTGCACAATGGCCTGGATGAAGCATCCAGATCACTGCAGCATTACACGGATAATTTTCTACCATCATGAATCACGCAGACCGCCCAGATCCCGAAAAAATGGTTCTCGTCAACGGCGCACTGGCAGCGACGCCGCAACAGGTGCTTGCCACTTTTGACAAATTCAACATTGAGCATGAAACCCTTGTCCATCAGCCGCTATATACCGTCTAACAAGCCAAGACCATCCGCTTCGACAAACCCGGCGTGCACACTAAAAATCTTTTCTTACGCAATAAAAAGGGGCGTATGTTCCTGCTGGTGGTTGAACAGGACCATACTGTCAATCTGCGTCGCTTGCGTGACAAATTAAATCTGCCCGGTGGCCAACTGGCCTTTGCCAGCACTCAGCGGTTAGAAAAATATTTGGGCGTGGTACCCGGCTCAGTATCACCGCTGGCGATTATCAACGATCACAGCGGTGCCGTACGGGTCCTAATTCAGCACACCCTGCTAGAGCATGAATGGATATACCTACACCCGTGTCGAAATACCCACAGTACAAGGCTTCGAACCGCTGACCTTCTGAAGCTGCTCGATATTTGGGCACATCCAGTGACAGCGCTTGATTTCTCCTGAAGGGGTCACTCAGGATGCACTAAAGCTTTTTATGTGTACCGTCGCAAAACGGAGCACTGGCGGTATGTTTACAGCCACACAAATAGGCTGTCTTGGACGCTTCTGCTGTAAACAGAATTGGAGAGAATTCGCCGCCCTTATGAGAACCATCGCAAAAAGGCTGTTTAGCCGATAGACCACAGGTGCACCAAGCGTATTTTTTTCCCTCCTCTAGTTCAACCGCATATGGCGCTTTCTGAGGTATGACAGGCTCTGACATGATGGTTTCATGATCTCAATGGATGGAGCACGCTAGCTTACCTCAGCTGCTGGCTGGTTTTTGCATGAAACAACGGCAATTTTTCAAGGTTTGGATGACACCTAATGCAAATTACTCTATTATCTGAATGAGAATAATTATTATTACTATTCGCCTGCAGCTCCGGAGCACCTTGTGAACCCTGTCACCGTCTCTACCCACACACTGGCGCACTCACCGCACGCGTTGAGTCATTCGGCACCATCCCATGCAGCGCAGCAACAAACACGCTTTGCTGATCTGCCGCTCCAGGCGCGTCTGCTGTTGGCAGTTCCACGGGTTCGAGGTCATGAACCCACTGCACCTTTGGCGGAACGCTACGTGCTGGATACACTGGGTAGAATAATTGACGCAGGACCACAGCGTCGTCACACCATTGAAGCGGTCAATTTACTAGCCGACGTTCTTCTCAGCACAGCTACGGGCATGGAGAGCGACCAGCCAAATGATAGTCAGTGGTTGTCAGCCGTTGAAAATTTGGTGTTGTGTGTTTTATGTAAAGTGCGCAGCGGGCATACAGAAGAGGCAAATCGACTTGCACATCACTGGCTTGAAAAAAAATCTGTCAGCGCTTTCAACACTGCTGCCAAAGCACTGTGTAATTCAACGTGCTTTAAACGCGGTGGACCCCATGTGTTCACACCCAGTTGGAGCAGCACCACTGCATTAGATGTACAGGCTCGTCATTGTTCAGTAGAACAAACCAATGACCTGTCATTAACTGAATTATTACTGTTGAATGCCATTACGTCAATCCATCCCTCAGAATCCGCTCCGGTCCTTGCTCAACCGCTCCAAGAACAACC
>CALKXZ010000064.1 GCA_938003775.1 uncultured Granulosicoccus sp.
AATTTCCGCCAAGACAGCATTCAGTTTTTCAACACCACCAATGCTTTCGTAGAACTTTGGCCAAACCGCCTTAGTTGCTAAGTCGATGAACTCCGCTTCATTATCCGCAGGGTCGGTAATTTCCATACCCTTAGCAATCAGGATATCTTTGATTTCGGCCTCTTTTTCACGAAGAAATGTGGCAGATGCTGCTGTAGCGGCCTCACCGGCCTTGAGAATGGTGGCCTGATCGTCAGCTGAAAGCTCTTGAAACACTTGCTCCGAGATTATCAATGGCTCGATAGAGAATATGTATCGAATATTAGTTACATATTTCTGTACTTCATAGAACTTCATGGCATTGATAGTTGTGTATGGATTGTCTTGTCCGTCAACGACCTTAGTTTGTAGACCTGCAAAGGTTTCCGACCATGCCATGGGCGTCGGACTAATGCCCCAGGATTTATACGTATCGATCATGATTTCGTTTTTGGGCACACGAATGACAAGCCCCTGAAGATCAGCAACTGTTTCAACTGGCTTTTTCGAATTTGTTAAAACACGAAAGCCTGTGTAAGTCCAGGCGATAATTCGAACACCCGCATCTTCAATTGTATTTTCGGTCAGTTCCGCACCTATTGGACCTTGTGTCAATTTCTCAGCATCTTCAAGGCTTAAGATGACGTAAGGTAGTGTGAACACACCAACAGTTGGTGAAAAAGGTGTGATGTTATTGATAGCTAGCAACGACATATCCAGCGTACCAATAGCCGCTTCATTAACCGTGTCCTGCTCAGAACCCAACTGCCCATTCAGAAACAGTGTTGCAGTGTGCTTGCCGCCAGAGAGCTCCTCCAAAGCGTTTTTGAAACCCAGCCCAGTAGCTTCCTGACTACTGCCACCACTATCACCAACAGCGATCTTGAAATTCTTAGCTGTGGCCGGCGTTGCGACCAGAGCAGCTGCCACAGCAACTGGTGCCAGCCTTGTGAAAATACCCATACCTACTTCTCCATGCGTTGAGTGCCAGACACGGAACCAACAAATACAAAGCAACGGACCTGAATCATGTCCGTAACAGCACGGATATGAATCCGAATGGTTTGTTCATTCCTTTCCTAACTGCCTGACAAATGATTGTTCGACAATACAAATTTGGAACTAAGTTCCAAGTTAAGAGCGCACAGTTGTATCCTTTATCGAATACAGAGTCCAGAAGTCTTTTAAGGTGGACCCAGTGTTAGTTTGGGGTTGGTACACGTGGCTGACTGCCTAACCGTCACATGTTCACGGCAGAAAATTATCACGGCCCATCATGTTGTATGCGTATACAACGTGGCCACAATCGCGCATAGCCAAAGTGTAATACGGGTGAAACTTAGACACGCAACCACCCAGCCGAGACCAATGCAAGTTTGCTGCAATAATCGCCTCAATCAACCGTATGTACACCACGGTGAGCTTGATGTATCAATCTGTACGGTATGTTCTATCTGCTGTGTTGTGTCAGGTGTGTTCACGCAAATGCGTGATGAACTCTTCGCTCAACACATTGTTGGGTGCCATGTGATGATATTTCTTGTAAGCTCTTACGGCCCGGTATGTTTCAGACCCTGCCACGCCGTCTATGACTCCGTCATACAGCCCCATGACTTTCATGGTTTCCTGGACCAACATAATGTCATGCGTCGAGGCGGTCGGGGCACCGCGGTCATTGACGTCCATAGGCGAGACTGGCAGATCATTTACGTATACACGAAGTGATTGTACCCAGTCTCGCCAAATATCTCACCAGACATCTCACCTGACATCTCACCTGAAATCTCACTAGACATCTCACTAGACATCGCACTAGACATCGCACTAGACATCGCACCTCAGATAGTTCAGCTACTCAGTATCCGTACACACCTGTAAGTCATCGACAACCAGCCCTGTCACGCTGGACCACACCTGTGTAGAATCCTCAGCAAAGGTAACGGTTAGCTGACTTCCGTCTGCACTGCGTAACGCCGTGAAAGATCGATCATCTGAAATACCGTAGGTACTGGTTTCAACGTCTTCTAGCGTCAAGGTGTAGGGCCCCGTTACGATGTAGCAGTTGCCGTCGCTGGCCAAATCATCCTGTCGATCATCGTAGTCTGTATACAGACCATTGGGCGCTATCGATACGAGTCGGTCATCAACCTGACCCACTGCACCACTGGCTGCGTCCCACAAACCTGCAATGGAAGACGTATCGCTTCCGGGTGTACTCGACGGTGGAGACTGTTGATCGCCGGGTGCCAGTTCAGAGGTTTCACCGGTAATATCACCGGGCACGATAGGGTCATCACTGGACGAACAGGCGCCCAGAGCAACCACAGAAAGAGTGCAAAGTAATTTCAGCCACTTTCTAGTCATAGTGATTTCCATAGTTGAGTTACACATCATCAATTGGGTTTTATTTCCCAATTAATGATTGTCCATTAACTCGCCCGTGTCAACCTGAATGTTGCGCCTGATACGTTATTAGCGGTTTACATCTTCCTCAACTGCACCGCGTCAATGGAATGGTTGGCGCTCTTGTGCACTATCAGCCGCGCACGGTTCTTGGTCGGAAGAATATTTTCCGTCAGATTTACCTGGTTTATCGAGTTCCAGATATTCGTCGCTGTTTCAACTGCCTGCTTCTCATCCAGTGACGCATAATGACTAAAATACGCGCCCGGTTGATTAAACACGGTTTTCCTCAAGCTCAAAAACCGTTCCACGTACCACTGCCGAATAACATTTGCCTCAGCGTCGATATACAAAGAAAAGTCAAAATAATCAGACACAAACAGAGTCGGTTCACCCAGCTTAGCACCGTGGGTTTGCAACACGTTAAGCCCTTCCACGATGAGTATGTCAGGCTGGTTAACGTGCACAAACTGGTTCGGCACAATGTCATAGTGCAGGTGGGAATAAACGGGTGCTTTGAGGTTGGTCTTGCCGCTTTTGACATCAGCCAAAAACTGCAACAGTGCATTGCGATCAAAACTTTCCGGAAATCCTTTACGGTGCATAAGATTCCGTTTTTCAAGTTCTGCAGTACTGAGCAGGAAACCGTCGGTGGATACCAAGTCTACCCTGGGATGATCAGACGAGCGCGCCAACAACGACTGTAGTATGCGGGCAACTGTACTTTTCCCAACCGCCACAGAGCCAGCAATGCCGATGATAAACGGCACCTTACCCTGCTCCACACCCATAAAATCACGTAATCCCACATTCAGTTTCTGCACGGCAGCAACATGCAGACTCAGTAAACGGGACAGTGGTAAATAGGCTTGATCTACTTCATCGAGTGAGACACGCTCATTCATGCCACGCAAACGCATAAGTTCAGTCTCGGTCAATGGCTGTGGCGTGTTCGCCCTAAGTGTCGCCCACTCATCAATAGAAAAGCTGCGATACGGCGCAGCCTGGTTATCAATCACAGTCACTACCTGGTCAAATGTCGAGGGCCGAGTCTAACGAAATGCCCGTACTCAAGGGCAAAAAAATCTCGGGTCAGTTAGTACACACATGCTTCACCACGTTGTGCAATAAGCGCGAAACCGAGTTATCAAAATCATTACAAGGCAGACTCCCACAAAACGTGATGGACCCCACAGCGAACACACTGCCACCGCCGGGCACGTCAAACCAGACAATATCGGCTCGTAGTAGTTCACCAGCCTGCACGCCTGGCAAGGTTGTAATATGAGTCAACATCTCCTCTGGCACCAGTATAAAATCGGGCCCATGATTTTCTGACGAGGCGATCACCTTGGCATTTTCTGGCGTACCTAATCGACTATCCGAACGATCCAGTTCGAATCCAGCGGCGCCACCACCACTCAAGCCAAAATCGCCAATAACATCGCCTTGTATACCCGCAAATATCCAGGCAAGGTCATCATCGACTGGGTGTTTGCGATAGTAGGATCCGTTAAACTGACCCTGCGCAGTAAAACCCAGCCCGCAAAGCGCCTGTGGCGCTCGGCCATTGCGCCGCCACAATCCGCCATACTGTCCATCGAACGCTTGATAGTATTCACCAGGCTCCGCCGCCCACGCTCGGATACCATCCTCAGCGCGACGAATCTCCAGTACCGCATTGTCCTCAGGGTGTAACGCAATTCGCCAGTAGAAGCCATTGCCCCCTAGGTAGGAAATGTGCCCGCCGTTGTTACGGTAGTGAGTTAACGCATCGAGCGTTTGCGTCGTATGGTATTCCGGATGGGTGGAGGTCAACAGCATATCGTAACCCTGAATACAACTTGCACCCTCTTCATGCAGTTGCTGATCAGTGACAATATCAAAGCCTATTGATTTAGCATCCAACCACGCCAACAAGTGACTATCGGCTTGCAAGTGCCGCAAACCCGAGCACGCAGTCTTAGCAAAGGTGACATACCCGGGACGAAGATTAAACAGAGGACGTCGGTGAGATGCATGACAAATACCTGATCCATCAGTATGGTAATTGTAGGTAGAGAGCCCATAGCCTGGGTATTGAGCCGGATTGTACGGATAGGCATTCCACGACTTTATGTGTTCTTGCCACGACGGTTCCCAGTCAGGTCGAGCATGATTGCCGTAAATAGCGTAAGTGAACGTGGGGATGAGCACAGCCACTGAATGATTACGTGCTCCCTTAGGTGGCACGATAAACAACGGCATCGCATCCTCATGTTCACCGTCACTAATATGCATCATGTACACACCAGAGGGGATATGCCGGGGCACTTGCCAGGTAAATGTTGTATCCCAGTCAACATCAATCAGATCATCTTCATGAAAATGTATAGCGGCATACAATTCGGGGGCGTGCCGCCAGCACATCTCCTGCCCCTGCCATTGGCTACTGGTCATAGCACGAGCCGGGTGGTTTTTTAACCGCAGTGCCAGTGACGCGTCGTGTACTTCAGGAATATCACAGCCAGACATATTGGCAGATAAGTCCCACGCATAGACCGTACTTGCCAGCCTGTTGTCGATTCCATCGACGGTTATCTTGGGTGCTTCTATTTTACCGTTAAAGCAATGAACAATATCGTCATCGATACGCTGCGCTGCAATAACAATTTCGGCCAACTTACTCTTATAGATAGCCGCATCGGCTAGGCTGAGCTGAGTAACTGTGTGCTGCGAGTCATCAACTCCATCATCGTCCAATGCCTGAACACGAAGACGCAACTCAGCCCCTGTCGGCGTCGGCTCGTAGACCATTGCAACCCTGACCCACTGACGAGATGCCAATGGCCGTTGGTGAGAATATTGCGTAGTGCCAATCAAACAACCCACGGTATTGTCAGCAGTTATACACAACGACAAGGCACCCCAAGACGCTATACATTGCACTGAGCCGTTCAACTGCGTGGGCCATATGATGGCCTCAATGGTGTATCGCGACGCATTTTCGCTGACGTTGACAGGCTTCGTTATCCCGTACGAACCTGCTACAACCTGTTGATCAAATACGCGATAAGAACTGCGTTCAAACCACTGATCCGCCTGCCGTTCAATGATACCTGGGCCTACCGGGTTCGGATCAGCACAGACACAGCTAGTCAGCCACACATCAACAGCCTTGCCTGTGCGGCGATCAGCGCCTTGGGCTGACAGCTTGACATTGATGTATTCACCGCCGCGTGCCGATAATCGGTCTGTATAACCGGTGACAGGGACTCGTTTTTGGCGGGCCTGATCCATTTTTCGTAAAGGAGCATTGACGAATAGTTGACAACCTGCGTTTTGTTTCCGTGCAAATTTACTTTGACTAGGTATACAAGACGGGGTTATGTTTAGGTGTCAACGGTACCATGCGTATGCACTGGTTGGCGTGCCATTGACACAGCCCTGGGGCAGTTTTTCTGCTGTTTCCCACTTCACTCTATAAAGGAGTCGTCTATGACACGTAGTTTCAATACCCTGAGGTTTCTTGCAGGTTCGCTAGTGGCGTTAGCAATGACCCTGTCAACGAACGTTTTCAGTCAAACGGCTGGCGGCACCATGGTCATGATTGCTCAGCCTGAACCTCCTTCTCTGGCACCTTACCTCTCCACATCCGGCCCTATTGGTCTAGTCGCTCCTAAGGTCTACAACGGCTTACTCGACTATGATCTCGACCTTAATCCAATCGGCGAATTGGCTGAATCATTCAACGTCAGCGACGATGGACTGACCGTGACATTTAATCTGCGCGAAGGCGTCACCTGGCATGACGGTGAACCGTTTACATCAGCAGACGTGCAGTTCACCATTATGGAGGTACTCAAGCAATTTCATCCTCGTGGCCCCAACTCGTTTCGGGAAGTCAGCTCAATCGACACACCAGATGATCTGACTGCCGTGTTTAATCTGGACAGACCCGCACCCTACATGATGCGTGCGTTCTCCTCCTATGAATCACCTATTGTGCCCAAGCATTTGTTAGAAGGCAAAGATGTTCGTGAGGCAGAATTGGCCAACAACCCGGTAGGTACTGGACCGTTTAAGTTTGTTGAGTGGAAAAAAGGGCAGTACATTCGCTTGGATAAAAATCCAGACTACTGGCGCGAAGGCTATCCGTTGCTGGATCGGATTGTCGCTCGTATCATTCCCGATGCATCTACGCGAACGGCCGCTATGGAAAGTGGCGAAGTGCATTACGGGGCATTTGGTGCCATTCCCAACGTCGATGTCGTTAGACTGCGCGAGCTGGATGACATAGGCGTCACCACTGACGGTTATGCCATGATCAACCCAATGGCATTAATTGAGCTCGACGTCACAGAAGCACCTTTCGATAACAAAGCACTGCGTCAGGCTATATCGCTGGTCATTGATCGCCAATTCTTGATTGATAACATTTGGTTCGGTTACGGCAAGCCTGCCACTGGCGCCATGAGTTCCAACTTTGAACCGCTCGGGCTTTATACGGCCACACCTGGCTATCCTTCGGAACCCGATATCGACGCCGCCAATGCACTACTGGATGACGCAGGTTTAAAACCTGATGTTGACGGCGTACGCGCTAGTGCTGTCATTGACCTCATCCCGTACGGGGAAGACTGGCGTCGAGCGGGTGAATACCTAAAACAAGCCATGAGCGCTATCGGCGTCGATCTCGAGCTACGCTACGAAGATGTTCCCACTTGGCTCAAGCGGGTCTACGCTGACTATGATTTTGAAATCAACGTTAACTATTTCTATCAGTTACCCGATCCCGTTATCGGTGTGCAGCGTCATTACGGTACAGACCAGATTCGTCCGGGGACACCGTTCGTCAACTCCACGCGTTTTTCCAATGAGAAACTGGATGAATTACTCGCCGCTGGGGCGGTTGAGCCTGATGCTACGAAACGCAGCGACATATACGCTGAAATCTCCGCCATTCTCGGCGAAGAGCTTCCTGTGGTTAACCTGTTTGAAATGGAATTCCTAACGGTCTACAACGAAAAACTTAAAGACCACACGACGCGGCCATATTCCACGATCGCCTATCGCGAAAATTGATGGCAAGCCAAGGCGATTGCGAAGAGAAGTGTTCCTAACGGAAGAT
>CALKXZ010000065.1 GCA_938003775.1 uncultured Granulosicoccus sp.
CTATACTTTTCATAGCTCATCAGCGCCAGGTTTTGCAGGTGTTCCTGCCCCATCATCCCAGTCCCAACAATCGCGTAGCGCAATGTATCCATGGTCACAAGTCTAGCTGGTAAACGCATACAAGAGGTACACTGTCCCGCATGATCAAACAGGCAAAATTCAGTATTGGCCAAGTGGTACGCCACCGCGTGTACCCTTTCCGTGGTCTTATCTTCGATGTCGATCCAGAATTCGACAACACAGATGAGTGGTACGAATCAATACCAGCGGCGGTACGCCCGAAGAAAAACCAGCCGTTTTATCATCTGTATGCGGAAAACGATGAGTCCGTGTACGAAGCCTATGTGTCAGAACAAAACCTGTTGATTGATGAAGACAACACACCGCTAAGACATCCGCGTATTTCCATTGAATTCACACGCAATGCATCGGGCGACTATCAGCCGGTAAACGTGGCAAAGCACTAACCTGTGCCTAAGGTTGTAAGGGATAAAGCTACCGGTGCTGACCCTACACTGAAGGTAATCGTTCTTCTATCGGTTGATGGTCGCTAGGTATTTGCTTAGACTTCACTCGCTCCCTGTTTCAGATGACGCAAAACAAGCCGGGCGGCTTGCATCATCGGATCATGAGTCTCTTTCAATAGGGAGTTTCGATCAAAACGCTGCTGATCTTTGGCCACCGATGCACGCAGCGCCTGGCCAAACACCCGGCGAAGTTCTGTACCGATATTATATTTACAGATAGCAGTATTCGCAGCCAGTGAGGCACGCTGATCCACAGGCACACCAGAGCCGCCGTGAATAACCAGCGGTACTGACGTTACCGCTTCGATCTGAGCGATTCGCGTCTCATCCAGACGGCCACCGGCACTGTGTTGCAAATGCACATTACCCACTGAAATAGCCATGGCATCGACTTGCGTCTCTTGCGCAAATCTTGCCGCTTCAGCTGGATCTGTACCGCTGGACTGTTCACCATCTGCGTAGCCGACAAAACCAATCTCACCTTCACAGGAAATACCGGCATCGTGAGCCAACTCGGCAATCGCTGCTGTTTCATCAATATTTTGTTGCAACGGTTTTCTCGACCCGTCATACATCACGGACGTAAAGCCACACGTCATGGCTTCGCGACATTCATCGAATGAATAACCGTGATCAAGATGAGCAACCACCGGTACGCTAGCCTGTTCAGCCAGGTGGCAAAACATTTTTCCCAGTATCGGCAACGGAGTATGTTCACGACAACCTGGACCAGCCTGCAGTATTACTGGGGACTGTTCCGCCTCTGCCGCGGCGACAAAAGCTTGCATGTCCTCCCAACCTAAGGTAACCAGACCGGCTACTGCGTAGCCTTGGTGCAAGGCTGGCTGCACAACATCAGTCAGTGTAACCAGAGGCATTATTTAAACTTCGCAATCATATCTTTGATGCCTGGAATGGTCTCGATCTGATACGCATGGGTTGGCTGGAAATACTGCACCAGCGAACGCTGCGTCAAGCCACCCAGTATGGTGAAGTAGTACATCTCGTAGCCAGGCAACACCGCACAGGGGTGATACCCTTTATCCAGGCAAATAGTTGAGCCATCCACTATGTGGTACGCATCGCCAGGTTCGTTATCGATACGTTGCAACATCTGCACACCAGAACCATGGTTGGGTCGAAAGCGAAAATTATAGGTTTCATCATGACGGGTTTCATCAGGCAACCGGTTCGTATCATGCTTGTGCGATGGGAAACCAGACCAGCCACCTTGCCCGACGGTGAACAACTCGCTCACTAGAAGCCGACCTACTTTACCGTGCTGCTTTTGCCCCAAAATATGTTTTATCTTCCGATGTGTTTTGGTGTCGTCCGAGCCGTATTGCACCTTGTCAAGCTCAGCGACTCGCACGTCAAACGGTTCTAGAACTTGATCAAATTTAGCACCGGCAATAAAGACTTCAGTGGTATCCGATGTACATGAAAATAGCGCTTTTGCACCGACCGGCACATAAACACCCTCCGGCTCTCCATCCCAGACATCAACACCCCGGTTGCCCAACGCATTATAAGTGACGCCTTCTATCTCAACATCCACAGTACCCGTAGCTGGCACGATACAAGTCTCGTAACCGGCTACTTGATATTCAAATGCCTCACCCTTTTTAAGCTTGACAATATTGAAATAATTGAGCGGTACCAGCTTATCGTCAACGTTAACGATCGGCTTGTTGTTGTTGTCATAGGGAGCGATATGCATCGAGAATTCCTTTAGGATGAAGTGGGGCCTGAATGAGACGACAAAAAAGCATCTAGCTCTGCAAGCGTTGGCATGGCAGGCGCACAGCCCACACGAGATACAACCATGGAAGCACAGGCAGAGCCACGCAAAACAGATTCTCGCGTGTCGGTGCCGGTTGCCAGCGAGGCAATGAATCCACCCATGAAACTGTCTCCAGCACCTGTCGGCTTTAACGCATCCACCGGATAAATACCAGTCTGAAACTCTTCGGTGGACGTGAGCGTAATGGCCCCTTTTTCACCCATCTTATAAACCACAATTCGGTCACAGGAATGGGTGGGTGAATTTACTTTCGTCAGCGTAGCTGATGAAGGTGACGACCTAGCCAGCGAGCGTGCCATATCCAGACCTTTATCGTAGCCGCCTGCCATGAATCCAAATTCAACATCGTTGCCGATGATTATGTCGCACAGCATGCCAGCGCGTGAGTACACCTCAGCTGCTTCATCAGCAGATGCCCAACTGTAGGGTCGGTAATCTATATCAAAAATCAATGGCAGACCCGAGCTGCGCGCCAGCTCAAACGCATGAAATGCAGCGCTACGAGATGGCTCGGCGGCTAGCACGGTTCCCGTTGTTATTAACGCGCCAAAGCTTGAGTAGTCCACAGACTCGACGTCATCCATGCTCATCTGAAAGTCGGCCGCACCGTTTCTGTAGATCACCGTCTGATGATCCTGCACACGACTTTCAGACACGGCCAAAGAATTGCGGTATTCACCGCCGACCGGTGTGACATGTGTTCGCTCAACACCGTAGTGATCAAGCTGATTTAAACAAAAGCGCCCAACGGCATCATCAGAGACACGGGTAACCAGTGACGCTTGCCCACCTTGCTTAACAATTGCCACGCAGATGTTGGCAGAAGAACCACCTAAACTGGCATAAAACTGTGTCGCCTCCTCGGTTCGGGTGCCGGGCGGGTCTGGATAAAAATCCATTCCGGCTCGCCCTAACACGACAAACCTGT
>CALKXZ010000066.1 GCA_938003775.1 uncultured Granulosicoccus sp.
GTGGGTAATTTTATTCGTAAAACCCGAATTGATGAACTGCCTCAAATACTCAATGTGCTGAAGGGTGACATGAGTTTTGTCGGTCCGCGACCAGAACGGCCACAGTTTGTCGAGCAATTAAGTGAATCAATACCGTATTACCAAGAAAGACATGCGGTAAAGCCTGGTATTACTGGCTGGGCGCAGGTGTGTTACCCCTACGGTGCGTCTCAGCAGGATTCAATACAGAAGCAGGAGTTTGATCTGTATTACATCAAAAATCATACGATCTTTTTAGACATGCTTATATTGTGTCAAACAGCAGAGGTAGTGTTGTTTGGCAAGGGTGCCCGATAGTCGTCAATTGCTGATCTTGTCAGCGGGTTGGCTGAACGAATGCGCCGCGGGCCTCGCTCCTGCGGATCTCGGCAGCACTGGGCATAAACTCACTGCGCGGTGCTTGCCGCACGACTTCGCGTCCCGTTTCGGCAATCCGCTGATTAGCACGCTGGTCTAGTAGAAAAAAGGTGAAGACGGTCGCGCCCAACACCAAACAGCCTGCTGCTAACCACAAAAATTTGGTGTGGCCGCGGTTTTCGGCGGTCAGTGGCACGTGTTGGGACGAATCCCTGCCCAGAATGCCACTTTCCAAGCCCGTTGCCTGTGCTGAGGATTTCTGCCAATTGGTGTCATCAGCACCTTTTCTGAGTTTCTTGGCTTCGGTTTGAAGCAGCGCTTCAGGTTCTTTTTGTTTGTGGGGTTCAAACGGCAACCGACCGTTATCTCTGTAGAAGGTGCGCAGGTTATCGTAGGATTTTGTTAGTGCGATAAATTGTTGTTGAGCGTGCTGACGTTCTCGTGGACGCCGGGCGTACTTGTCGGGATGCCAGATATGCACGAGTCGCCGATAGTTGGCGCGCGCTCGTTGCCAATCTTCACGATCGTGTAATTCAAGCAACTTATAATCCTGCTTGTAGTCAATTGGGCTTGTCTCTTCGTTCATAGGTTTAAGCTTACCGTCGTTTAACCTCTACAAGCTGTGAAAATTAGGTAATCTGGTGAGTTGTGGATAATAGGGCGCAAAAAATTCATGATATTTTGCGGTTGAGTCAACAATCTCACAGGTTTTAGCGGATAAACTGGCGCACATACCGCTAACCGGGTGAAGTCAAGTCTGTCATGCGCTCGAATTGCAACAGCTCCAGAATGATTGAAAGTCGTCAGTTTGTACGATGACCTCAATAATGACAGTATTAAACTGTGAACTCCATCACGTGTCCCGGAGGCACTCAACTCAATGACTGTATTGCGTGTAATTTTTTTGTTAACAATGATATTCGTGTCAGCGTGTTCTGGCACCCGCGGGCCATTGGCTGAGGATGCGCGTCCACCGGAAATCCAAGCCAGTGAAGCGCCCGAATTTCGTTTAGGCACGGGCGATGTCATTAGTGTGAGTGTTTGGAAAAACCCCGATCTTTCAGTTCGTGTACCGGTTCGTCCTGATGGATTCATTTCCGTACCACTTGTCGGTGATGTGCTCGCAGGTGGCCGCACACCCAGCGAAATATCCGCTGACACGGAAGTAAAGCTACAACAATTCATTCGCACACCTAAGGTGTCGGTTATTATTGAAGAAATACCCAGTGCCGAATTTCAAAACCGTGTTCGAGTTGTTGGTGGCGTAGCAGAACCTAAATCCATTTCACATCGTGACGGTATGACTATTATTGATCTGGTGTTGGAGGCGGGTGGCGTGAACGAGTTCGCGTCCCCAAATTCAGCAAAGCTCTATCGTACTGTTGATGGTGTGGCACAGGTTTATCCCGTTTATTTGTTAGACATACTGTCAGAGGGATTGCTGGATACTAACTACCCGTTAGTACCCGGTGATGTCATCACTATTCCCGAACGCAGATTTTAAAACCCACCTTGGATTCCACTAACCAATGCAACCGTTGTTCAGCCTCACGTCCTATTAAAGCGCTATGAGTAATATAACTCTTGATGAAATGATGCCGCTGCTTTCGCGTGAAGCGAATGCTCGCAGTGGCACACTGTTGGTGATCTTCGTCGTCATCAGTCTTATCTTTCTGGTTACCGGTTTTTTGTGGCAGAAAAAATACACTTCGTTTGTTCAGTTGTATGTAGACGACAGCAATATCGTAGCGCCTATCATTGGTACTGCCAGTACCGTGTCGCGAGATAAAGCGAACGTGGCTAAAGAAGAATTATTTGCCACAGACATTCTTGACAAAATTTTAGATGAAGTCGGATTCGCTAATGAGGCGACAACACCTGCACAGCGTGAGGAGCTTCGAGACGACCTAACCGACGCGACTAGCGTTTTCAATCGTAACAATCAGCTCCTGGAAATTGATTTCTGGCACAAAGACCCAAAAATCGCCTTCCAGACAACCAGTCTTTTTGCAGAGTTGTTTTTGCAAAAGACCATGGACTCATCAACCGAAGAGACCACCGAAGCATTTGAGTTCATCATCGATCAGGTAGAAACCTATCGTGACAAACTGGAAGATGCAGAAGCACGGCTCGAGAGTTTTAGTAGCCAACACCCCGGTATTAGCACGTCCACCGAGAGTAATGTTAACTCGCGTATTGTTGAGTTGCAGCGCGATCTTGAACAGACATCGCTGCTATTCGCCCAGGCGGATCAGCGTCGGCGTACGTTGCAGGCAGAACTCTCAAACGAATCTTCCACGCTGGCACGCGATTATCAGATTGGTCAGACCCGCGACCAGATCGCCAGGCTGCAAGCAGAGATCGACGTCCTGAGTTTGTCCTACACAGATGATTACCCCGACATTGTTCGACTTCGTCAACAGATCGAAGATATTAAAACCCAGGCGGTGGTGCGCAATCAGCAAACCAACTCGCAAGGATCTGGTCAGGCTGTGTTTAATGTGGGCGGTTCTGTCTTCTCAGGCTCTGCCAGCTTAAGTCCTGTTTACCAGCAACTGCGCAGCGACCTAGCCAGGACATCGGCTGAGGCAGATGCTCAGGAGTCACGCATGCGTCGGCTGAATGTCCTGCTGGAGAAGGAAATCGAACGTTCTGCCACTAGCTCACAAGTTGAAAGACAGCTCTCTGAGCTGACGCGGGACTATGAAATTAATAAAAAATTCTACGAAGACCTACTCAGTCAGCAGGAGAATGCTCGATTAACCATGACCCTGGGAGCTGAGAAGCAAGGCGTTTTATATCGCATCCATCAGCCTGCCAATTTTCCGGCACGGCCTAATGGCTTGCGGTTTGCACATATCGTACTTGCAGGAATTTTACTGGCTACCGTGATACCTTTCGTATACTTGTTTGTGTTCCTCAAGGTGGATCCACGAATTCGCACCGCCTCTGCTGTGACTGATCTTCTGGAGCTGCCATTGTTAACAACCGTGCCACATCTGCGCTCGCCGACTGAAAAGACAAGGTTCTTTAGTCGCCCGAGTGCCATAATGGGCACCGTTGCACTGGTTTGTGTTTTGTACGTCGCTGTGTTTGTAGTTAAGTATTTTATGGAAGCGTCCTCGGGAGGACTGTTATGACGGATCGCGCCAAAATAGCCAATGTCAGGTCCATGCTGGAACAGCAGCAGGGCAAGTCGGATCGGCGTAGTCGCAAGACAGGGCGTTCCATGGTACCGCTCAGTCGTCCGGGCGATGGCAACAGAACTCAGCTGCGCGCTGCAAATGACTCAGTTAGTCTGGCAGACAAGGCGCGCGCGGACCTGGCGAACATGGAAGAGGCCAAACTCTTCAGTGATCGTCAACTGGACCTACTCGGTATAGTTCATCCGCGCTCAACCAGTCGTGCCATGGTCGATGCCATGAGACAACTGCGCACAAAACTGTACAGCCTCAACCCGACCGGTAATTTCAGTGTGCTGGTGAGTTCAGTGGTGCCTGAGGGTGGCGGAAGTTTTGTCAGCCTGAATCTAGCGGCTGCGATTGCATTTGATCAAGCCAAGACCTCCATGTTGGTCGAAGCCAACTTGCACACGCCCGTATTGCATAAACTCATGAAGCTCATAGGGCGCGAAGATTCGCGTGGTCTACTGGATTACCTTGACCGACCAGAGTTGGGTATTGAGCATATCGTGAGCCCCAGTGGCATACCCCGCATGCGCGTGGTACCCATAGGCAATCATAATGAAATCAGTGCCGAGCATTTCACCAGTGCACGTTATAAACAGCTCATGGTGGATATCAAAGAGCGCTATGACAACCGTTATGTGATTGTCGACGGACCTGCCATGACCACATCTGCAGATGCACGTATTCTGTCAGAAATATGTGACTACACCGTACTGGTTATTCCTTACGGCGGCGTTACACCCGGTACTCTGGATTGCGTTATTGACGAAATAGACGAGCGTAAGCTTGCTGGAATCGTCATTAATGACCAACCGGCTTAATGATCTACATCGGCTCCAGTCAGAGAACTCAATAAAACTGTGTTTGATCGCAAGCTCCTCCAGGCTAGGCTGCTGGCTGCACTCGCCTCGACATTAGTAGCGGGCCCGGTATTTGCGCTGGACCTAGGCTTCAGTGCCTTACTCACTTTGGAAGCCAGTGACAATGTAGAGGGCGTTGATGCGCCGGAAGAAGAGGATGGCGTAACCGCTGGCGCTTTGCTGGGTGTTTACGGAGAGCAGCGAAGTACTGTGGTTGATGCGGCTTTTTCTGCGGAAATTGATACCCGAAATATCGTCTCAGAAGACGACTCATCATTCGATACCGTGTCGCGTTTTCTGGGCGCTGCAGAGATCTCCCTGACACCGCGCTCGTGGCGTTGGTACATCGGTGACATATTGGGTGGGGTTCGTGTCGATGACGCGGTGCAGATCAGAGACGAAGATATAACCAACCGTCGCAACGTCTTTGCTACCGGTCCTAGTTTCGAGTACGACGTACAAGGCGTTAGCCGCACGCGGGCTCGCCTGCTGTTTGTCAATCAGACTGAGGACGATGAACAGCTAGAAAATGTGTACAACGCATCATTTAGTTATGAAAAGGAAACAACACCGGGCAGCTATTTCGGGTTTCGTGCAGGTGATATATACACAAACGTATCTGAATCATTAGACAACAACGTGTCAGGCGAGGACTTTAACCGGGCATCGCTTTCGGTTTTCTGGAATCGGTTACGTGGCTTTCTTGAGCTGTACGGTGAGATGGGCGTAACACGTTACGATACCGATGAAGACTCTCTTAACGGACTCAATGCTGAACTGAGCGCAACGCGCCGACTGGGTCCGCAAACATCAATCAGTGCCCGATTGGATAGAGATCTGAATGATCAATCACTCACTGCTATCGAAAGTTTGATCGATAGTGGCGGTCAAGGTACAGGTGTTAGGCCTGAGGTCTCGGGCTTTTTCTCCGATACGCGTTTGACCTTAGAATATACATTCCAGTCCAGCCGCACCAGCTTGGATCTGGGGGTTGGTGTGGCGCAAATCGACTATCAGTTGCAAGCGTCTGATCTGGCTGAGGGGCTAGATATTGACAACGAAGATCGCGTCAACAGTTTCGCCTATGGCTCGGCGTCTCAGCGTCTCAATAGCGATTTGCGTGGAGAGGTAAGTGTCAGCTACCAACGCCAGAGCTATGACAATATTCAAGACGAGTCAGACTCGGTGTTAGCCACCGCCAAATTGATCTATCGCCTTAGTAGAAGCTTTGAGCTAGAGGGGCGTTATGATTTAGACACGGCGACCGGTATCCGGACACGAAACAATGTACTGGATGATATTGATATTACGGAAAACCGTATTTCTATCGGGCTTCGCTGGGCACCACCTTCTCGTGCCGATCGTGAGTTAACAGTAGAATTGAAATCCTTGCTTCAATGAGTGTGACAGATCGTACTCGCAGTGATGGCCAGGGCGATACGCAGCAGGGAGCGCGCTCAGACTCAGAGGCAGTGGGTCCAGTGGTCGATGAGCACAACCAGCAGGTTCCAACCGACAATACGCTGAATGGTCTGCGATTGCTGTTTGCAGTTGACAGTCGATTTCCAGGCTTAGGTGGAGCCGAGCGTCAGGCATTAAAACTGGCTAAGGCGTTGCGTGAGCGTGGCGCACTCGTCGAATTCGTCACCCCGCGGATTTTAAATGAACACGCGTTGGAAGAAGTCTACGAAGGGTTCACCATAAAACGCATCGACTACCCGCATATTCGCTGGATAGGTTCATTGGTGTTAATGATCTGGTTTGCACGTTACTTGATGGCTAATCGTCATCGATTCGATGCGTTGCATATTCATATCACCCACTTACTGGCTGCATCTGCCGGTTATATGCGTCGCTATACCGGTTTGCCCGTGACAACCAAAATCTCTGGTTTCTACGAATTCGAAGGTGGTGTGCTGGATCAACGAAAGCGGTTTATGCCCCTCAATTTCTTAATTCGTCGAGGCCTAAGCCAGGTTGATCACGTTCAGACCATCAGCGAACAAACGCGTGACAAGTTATTACAGGCGGGCTTCAAAGATGAGCAGATCAGTTTTATCCCGAACGGTATAGATACTCGCGATGAACCCTGTCCAGTGCCTGGTAACAGTGAACTGGTTATTGGATATTGCGGTCGACTGCGTGATGTTAAGGGTGTTCATGTGCTGCTAGAAGGGTTTGCGATGGCTCGCAAAATGCGACCTGACTGCGCTATGCGATTGTCCATCGCAGGTACGGGAGAAACAGAGGCAGCGCTTAAGCAACAGGCACAAAAGCTGGGGATTCAAGATTTTATTGATTGGCTTGGAATGGTGGACAACACCGAACACTTTTATCGTTCGATCGATATGTATGTGCAACCATCGTTTGCAGAAGGTCTACCCAATTCGGTGATGGAAGCCATGGTCGAGCAGCGACCGGTCATTGCCAGTGATATTGGCGGCAACAATGAGTTAGTTGATGATGGTGTCACCGGACTCAGATTTACAGCTGGAAATGCAGGCATGCTGGCTGACCAGATGGTGGTATTGATCGATAATCGATCACTCCGTGATTCGCTGGCGGCAGCGGGTAGACAATTGATTGTCGAGCGCTTTGGTTTTAACCGAGTTGTCGATCAATTGGCGGTTCTCTACAGTGTCTAGCATTGAAGATATCGTTGTCACAGTCACTATAGATGCTGAATGTGATTATGATCCGAACTGGATAAGATCCAAGCCACTGACGTTTCGCTCCATTCAGGAAGGGTTGCCAGAGCGTCTTCAGCCAGCATTTGCCGAAGTCGGTGCAGTGCCTACTTATTTATTGACCGTAGAGGTGCTGGAGGACGACGCTTGCGTACAAACGCTGCGTTCACTTCAGGGAGACTTTGAGTTAGGAACGCATTTGCATGCAGCGTTCATTGAGCCGCAAAAAAAGTTCTTTGATTACGCAGGCGTAGACAGTCCAGATTTTCAATGCAGCTACCCGCCTGATATCGAGTATCAGAAGCTGAAAAATCTGACGATGCTTTTCGAAAACCAGCTTGGCTACGCGCCTCGCAGTTTCAGGGCAGGGCGTTATGGCTTATCCAGTCAGTCGCTACGTAGTTTACAAAGGCTGGGTTATCGAGTGGATACCAGCATAACCCCCCATATTCGGTGGACAGAGCCTAATGCAACCGTTGATTTTCGTAAGGCGCCGCAACAACCTTATTATCCGTCCGACGAGCACATTGATCGGCCTGGTGCTGCATCAGAATCAACAATGTTTGAAGTTCCTGTGACTGTGAAGCCGCGATTTATGCGTAATCCGTTGTGGTTTCGACCCTGGTTTTCCACCGTCGATCAGATGAAAGATATTTTTCGATATCACGTTAAAAAGCACAGTAATCAGCGAGTGCTGTCGATCAACATGATGTTCCATTCCATGGAAATTATTGAAAAGGCGTCACCGTACCCGCAGAATCTGAGCGAGGTTCAATACTTTATTGAACAGATGCAGGAAGCCTTACAGTGGTGTGAACAGGAGGGGGCGCGTTTCGTGTCTCTGAACGGTGTTCGCGACGCGTTTCAAACTTCGACTGATCTTTCACGCTAGAGCACCTTCAATGGCTTCTGTAGGGCTCGTTCGCCATCTTAGAAATTATGCGTCCGCAGGTGTATTGTCTGCAGCGGTTGGACTGGCTACTTTCCCTATATTAACCCGCAACCTGAGCGTTTCTGAATACGGCATACTCGGGCTAATCACCTCCAGCCTTACGCTGTTTATTGCCATAGGCAAACTAGGCATTCAGCACGCTGTCATTCGATTTTTTGCACAAATAAAAAACAAAAATATCGATTTCAGTGTTCTTCAAATGAACAGCACGGTGTGCATGGTATTTTTCACGCTTGCCACCATCACGACCAGCCTCTGGTTGTTTAGCGGTCTGGTCATTCTGCCCAGGTTTTTGCAGTACGAGGATATTTCCTCTCTCTTTTTGCTCGCATCCGGCGTCGTGTTCATCAGGCTGATGGGTAGTGGTGTGATGAATTTTCTGCGTGCGCAGCAACGCAGTGGGCATGTTGCCATAGCGCAGAGTCTGTCCAGATTTCTAAACCTGATGCTCATTATTAGTCTGCTGTTTAGTACGCAGCTGAACCCTTGGGCGCTGATCGTCTGTTTGCTGGTGGCAGAAATAACGGGTGTGGGTTATGCGGTGTATCAGTATCGGTCCGATTTTCAGTTTTCGGTTAATGCTGTATCGGGCAAACTTGCCCGAGCACTCCTGGTGTATGGCTTGCCGTTAATGATGCTTGAATCGCTGGGGCTTGTGTTACGGCTCAGTGATCGCTACCTGATCGAATCAATACTCGGGGTGACGGAGCTAGGGCAATATTCGGCATCCTACAACCTGACTGCGTATCTAGACATTATTGTGCTCGGTGCGCTGGTGCAAGCGGTAAAACCTGCTTACATGCAAATGTGGGAGTCAGAGGGGCGCGAACGGACACAGGCTTTTCTCGCCAGTGGGTTCCATGTGTATCTTGTTGCAGGCCTTCCGTTTATCGCCATGTTTGCGATTACAACACCGCATCTACTCGGATTTCTAGCTGGCAGTAAATATGCTCCGGGCACGATCATCATTCCGTACGTGACTTTTAGTTTTTGGCTTGAAGGCTCTATGCATTTTTTAGCAGCAGGGCTGTATATTTTTAAAGACACCAAGGTGCTAATGATCTGGAGTTTTATTGCCGCGGTGGTCAATCTGGTGCTCAATGTGCTATTCATTCCGCACTATGGAATTAGTGCTGCAGCCGTGGTCACCATTATCTCTTACGCGGTATTTATGGCTGGTGTATCCAGGCTTGCGTTCCGCCATGTCACGTTTCCATTTTCCTTGCGTGCACCCGTGCTTATGCTGGTAGCCAGCGCCGTTGTGTTTTTCTTACTTCAACCGGTTGATCTGGGATCGGATCTAGTGAATTTTCTCGGTAAGGGCTTTGCTGGAACCAGCGTGCTGATCGTCATAATGTGGTTTGTCGATCCTGGGATTAAACGTTGGATGATTGAGCGAGGATTCGTCAGTGCTTAAGTGTGAGCGCCAAGTATTGTTCGTTTACGTGGGTACTGCTTGGTACAAAATAATAGCCAAGGGAGCCTACTTATGAGCGTCGTGCTGATGTATCACGCCTTGTACCGTGGGTCGGATACATCCGATATCGATCAGGAAGATTTACCCTATGCCGTGAGCGAAGCGAACTTCATCGCACAGTTGGATCGACTGACGGGCAGGCGAGTTGGCCTGCTTGAGGCAGACAATACACCGCCAGAGATCATCCTGACTTTTGATGATGGGCACCGTAGTAACCTGGAAATCGCAGCGCCGCTTTTGCAGGAGCGAAAATTGTCTGCGTATTTTTTTGTCACCACTGATTTTATAGATCGACGGCCCGGTTTCATGAGCACCGCACAGCTGCAAGAACTGGCAGCGATGCCGGGAATGTGTATTGGCAGTCACGGTGTGAGTCATCGGTTTTTTGACGATCTGAGCGAATCGGATTCAAAACGAGAACTGTTGAGTAGTCGGGAATACATTAATTCGTTAACTGATCGAGAATGTCGATCAATTTCGTTTCCAGGTGGCCGTTATAATGACCAGACCTTGCAGCAACTTGCCGGTGCAGGCTATGTGCAGTGGTTTGGATCGGAAGTGGGTACATTGAGCTTGGCAGATTGGGCGTCAGATCAGCCAATGGAAAGCAATTTGGCATTGTCTAGCACCCAGCACGACACGGCTGGAAATTTGCAACCGCAGCGTCAACTGGCACCATTACCGCGTGTGGCCGTGAGGCGTACCACGCAGAATGATGAGTTTGCGCTTATGATTGAAGCAGACGCCGGTTACTACCGTCGTCATCTCGTTCGTCGTCAGGCTAAGAACCTGATCCGACGTCTCCTTGGCAACCGTCTTTATCATGGCCTCTACAAATCCCTTTCAGCACGCTGACGATAGCCTTTTCGAAGGCATCGATGATGCTGTGGACGACGGTGCTGGAGCGCGCGCACGTGGCGCTGGCCAATCTGATCGCCCGCGTCGAAAACAGTCCCGAGTCACTGGTCGGCAAATACGGGAGCAAGATAAGCTGGGGCCTGTTGAATCGGGCTGGCCCGCGATGGAGGGCCTTTACCCTATCTTGTCGTTTCTGGCGATCCCAGCGTTTGTTGTTCTGGCTATAACGGCTACCGGTGGCAGCTGGCCCAAATCCATTCTTTATCCGATAGCCATTGGGCTTGGCCTGGTGGTGGCGTTTAGTGCGTTTCGCGGTGTGGAGCTGGTACTGGCGGTTCTTTTGATTTATCTGCCGTTTTCCAAAGTGTTTGTCGTACCGCTGGCGCCTGGGGTCAACGGCACCAATATGCTGCTGATGCTCGGGCTTTTTGCAGCTGTGCTTCGTGCCGCCTCACTGCGGCAAAAACTCACGGAGTGGCCACCGGGAACCATTTTAATAGCCCTATTTGGGCTGTTGAGCGCGGCTTCTGCCTTTACGATCATTTTGTTACCTGGCGGACGAACCTACTTTTTGTACAACGAGCTACTGAGTTACAAGGCGTGGATTGACCAGTTTGTGTTCTATTTTATCCTGCTGATGTGTATTCGAGACGTTGAATCGGCCAAGCGTTGCATGGTTTATACAATGATTGGCTCGGTAATCGTGGTGCTGTTTTCGGTGCCTGAAATGCTCGAGAAGATGGGTCGCTCAACTATCGATAAAAGCCGAATTGGCGGGCCTCACCTCCAATCCAACAACTTCGGTGGTTTTGTTGCGTATACGATTTTACCTTTGATAGCCTTTTTTGTTATTTATATCAAAGACTTAAGGGCGTGGCTGTTAGCTCCCTATTTTCTGCTGACTATCAAGGTGCTTATTACGACGTTTTCACGTGGT
>CALKXZ010000067.1 GCA_938003775.1 uncultured Granulosicoccus sp.
CGTGCTTCGTGCTTCGTGCTTCGTGCTTCGTGCTTCGTGCTTCGTGCTTCGTGCTTCGTGCTCTGTGCTTCGTGCTTTGCACCTCGCGCTCACTACCCACACTAGCATTCGATCATCGTCCCGGCTTAACCAACTCGAGACTCTAGCCGTTTGGCTTTCAGCCACTGTAACGCAATAATACTCAGTGAATTACGAACTTCTCGCGTGTCGAGCATGCCAATAGCAACATCAGCAGGATAGATCTTGACCAATATGTCTTCATGCTCGTGCTCAAGACCGTGTGTACCACCTACTTGACTTAGGTCAGTTTGCGCGTAGTACACGAACACCTCTTCAGGGCTAGCACCTGGGCTTGCCAGGTAGTGAGACACCAGTTCTACGCTATCTAGTTCAATCCCTGCCTCTTCTTTCGCTTCACGTATCGCCACCTGCTCGGGTGTTTCATTAGTATCTATCATGCCAGCAATGATCTCCACCAGCCATGGATCGGGTGTCTGATACATCGCACCAATTCGAAACTGTTCTATCAGTGCAACAGTGTCGTTCACCGGATCATATGGCAATACCCCTACCACGTTGCCGCGAACGAACATTTCGCGTTCAATGACCGGCGTACTACCACCGCGGTACAAATCATGTTTGAACTCCACCGAATCAATGCGGTAGAAACCATCGTACAGCGTACGCCGGGATTCAACTTGCCACTGGCGTGATGAGGCGTTGGTGGACACAGGATACTTGGCCATTGTCTATTTTTTCTCTTTTTTGCTATACGCGTTCTATCACAGCGCATTTGATCACGGCACTGCAAACCTTTGCGCCAACAATGCTTCAAGTACCGGCACATCGTCCGGGTGATCCACACCCCGCGCAGTGGACGCGACAACCTCGCCTACGTGAATTTTTCCACCATGGTAGAGCACACGTAACTGCTCCAACTGCTCTTCCGTTTCAAGCTTGCAGGCTTCCAATGCATGATAGTCCAACAAATACTGACAACGGTACGCATACAGACCAATGTGCAAGTAAGACAATGGATATTCAGCGGCACTCTGTCCGCCTTGTGGCTGGGCATCTCGACGGGCAGGAATGGACGCACGGCTGAAGTACAATGCCATGTCTCGATGATCTCTTACGACCTTCACGCGATGTGGGTTGGTATAGTCATCAAACTGCCCGATAACCATACACAGAGTCGCCATATCAGCTTCGGACATCAACGATAGGTTGTTCGCCAACATATCCAAATGCGATGCGTCGGTCGCTGGCTCATCACCTTGCAATCCAACGACAAGTCTATTGGGTTCCCAATGGCGGACACGGGCCACTTCGGCAATTCGATCAGTGCCGCTGGGGTGCGACATATCGGTCATTTGCACATCCACTCCCGCTTGTTCACACACCTGAACAATTCGCTGGTCGTCAGTCGCCACAATAATCTCAGCAGCCTGAGACTCACGTGCTCGGGTGACGGTATGCAAAATCATCGGCTGACCGTTAAGTGGGTGTAAGGCTTTACCGGGAAAACGGCTGGACGCGTAGCGCGCTGGTATAACTATCGTGTAAGGGTTTTCACTCATCGGGGAATCCGGGCCGTATTAAGTAGTTCGTGCGTCGATTGACGAAGACAGCTTTTTTTCCAGAGACACAATGGCAGCCTGCAATTCATCACTGGCATCAACCCGTGTGCACACCTCAAACACATGCGCCGGCTGATTCACCAACGCACGCAACTTAACCGCATCTTTGGACGTCACCAACACAGGCGCTGAATCATCAAACGCCAGATCATCGCTAACAAACACATGGTGATCGCTAAAGGCATGTCCTATGACAGTCAGACCTAGATTCTGCAACGCATCAAAAAAACGTTGGGGATGACCAATGCCCGCCACAGCATGCACATGCTGATGAGTAAAACTTGCCAGTTCCACGCAGTGTCCCGTCACCAAATCACACGCTTCAGTGGGCTTTAAATAAAATGATTGATTCTGTTGCGACAAGACTGCTGATGCGACTGAAGCTGTGCTCAAAGACGGGTGCACAGCCGTTGCCTTCGCTCGTTGCAATACTATGAGATCAACATTGTTCAATCGTTTAACAGATTCACGTAATGGACCGGCTGGCAGCACCCATCGATTTCCCAAGCCCCGTGCTGCATCGATCACAACTATCTCTGTGACCCTGGGCATAGCATAGTGTTGCAAACCATCATCCGAGATAATTAAGTTGGCATTGGTGCTGCTTGATAACGCCTGCACTGCAGCAGCTCGGTTAACGCACACACACACAGGCACACCGGTTTGCTCGAATAACATCAGCGGTTCGTCTCCCACAACGTTCGCCGTATCGCCCTGCACTAGCCGGTGTGGCTGCTCAAAGCGCTGCCCTCCATAACCTCGACTGACAATCGCAGGACGCCACCCCATCGCTTTGAATTGTTGCACCAGATAGCCACACAAGGGCGTTTTACCAGTCCCGCCAACTGACAAGTTACCCACCACAATCACCGGCTGTCAATCCACAAACCATGAAAATCATAGAAGGTTC
>CALKXZ010000068.1 GCA_938003775.1 uncultured Granulosicoccus sp.
TTGCCACTTCAACTCAGCGCCGCAATATACGCGTGTCCAACTGCTGATGGAACCACCGTATTTCAAGACCGACCCTGCCCGCGAAAAGCGCCGGTCACCACTACCGTGCAACAAGTCATAGGGCTACCGCTGGGAATACACGAAAGCTGGTTCGAACTGCCAGAACAAACCGACGGTCGAGCGTTTTGTGATCGTCGTAGCTGTGAGTGTGGTGCACTTGAACGCAAGCATCAGGGCACACTGAATCAAGCGGTTGCCGATGCACTGTTTATGGATACGGGATGGCATCACTACGATATCAGTTATCGCGCCTGGTTGGATACACCGTCCAGTTCGTCAAAACTGTACGAGCGGCGAAAGGCAATGATCACAGCATCGTGCAATGTCATGATGTCCCAGCAGTTGTTACGTGATTTTGCTCAAGACGTGGCGGGCAAACTCCGTGTGCTTGTACGCCAAGCAGAAGACCGAGGCTTTGACGTACCCGCACCCTGTGACATGGGCGTTAAGGATGCCTGTGAGTACTATAACGCCGTAACGCTTTACCGGCAGATTATGCGCGATGCTCATGCGCTGAAAATACCACGTCAACAGTTGGCCGCCGCCGTTACCACTGAATAAGCGACCACTGCCCTTCAATACGCCGGCTTGTAATCGTACGTTCACGGTAGGCAGACGAAGGTGTCGCCCGGTCCCCGTTTGAACGCATCATGGTATCAATACTCAACGTTGCGCTAATCGATTTATCAGCGTTCCTGACTCGAATACGCCTGATCTTAATATCCAGGCTGGCAAAGCGCGACATCAGTTGCTGAAACAATGCATTTTGATCAGAGACGATTGTCAGCGCGTGCATGGTTTCCACATCATTGGACTCCAATGCGCGACGCAAGGCATCAAAACGCGCGATAACAAAATCAAAATCATCATCACTGACCGGCGTGCGCGCATCAATCAATGCTGAACGTAAACGCGCCTGAAGCTCAGCGAGTCGAGCATTGTTCCGATCCAGAGCCTGCGCATTATCCAGCGACTGCTCAGCATCAGTGAGTAAGCCCTGCTGCAACTGAGTGGTCGCGCGGTCCAATTCACGGTTGAGTTGTCGGTCTCTCTGGCGCGCCGCCCGTGCCGTTGCAGCGGCTCGTGCCGCCGCCTGTTTGGCTGCCTGATCTGCGGCTTGATCTGCCGCCTGCTGCGCCGCTTGCTGTGCTGCCACTTGCGCAGCACGCTGCTCGGCGGCCTGTTGTTCTGCAAGCTTTAATGCTGCCGCCTGTTGCTGTTCATTGGCCCTTTGTTCAGCCAACGCAAGCGCCTCGGTGCGCTCTCGCACACTGGCCTGCTCGGCCGCTGCTACGGCTGCCGCCCTGGCCGCTGCCTGCTGTTCTGCCTGCTTTTTTGCCACCAGCGCCAGCTGTTTAGCGCGTTCAGCCTGAGCGGCGGCCTGAGCGGCGGCCTGAGTTGCGGCCTGAGTACTGGCCTGAGTACTGGCCTGAGAAGCACCCTGAACAGCACCTTGGGCCGTCAATTGCGACGGGGTCTGCGTATCAGTAGCCTGCCTATCTGGCTCAGCATCGAGGTCTGTGGACTGCTGAAAATACCAAATAACCAGCGTTAACACGGCGCCGGAGAAAACAGCCCACAGCAATATGCTCAGCCTTGGCCGGTTGGTGCGCCGAACCCGCGCAGCCTCCACCTCGCGCGGTGTGTGCTGGTCTTGCATGGACCAGGTATCTGCGGGATCAAATGCCGCAGTTGTTGTTAATGCACTCGGCGCAATGCGACGCGTTACTTGATCCCGTGTTGCCGTCTCCGTTTCGGCTGGCGCGCTTTTCAGCAAACCGGGTAACCAATCCGACAACGATTGCGGTCGGTCAGCTATACGAAACTGTAAAGCCCAGTCAATCGCATCAAGAAATTGTACGGTGTAACGCTTTTGGCCTAACATTCGGGCCGGTATTAACGGGTCCTGACCACCATTGAGCAGCGCGGTCCCGCGTTTAGCACTGTCAACTGGCTCAACACCGGTAACGGCAAAATACAACACGGCACCCAGCGCATAGATATCAGTCCAAGGACCTTGCTGTTCATCACTGCCACCGCTGTATTGCTCTAAAGGCGAATAGCCTGCCGATACCAACGCCGTTAGGGCATCGGCTGACAGCGGGGTTAGACTGCGTGCAGAACCAAAATCGAGTAACACGGGGGATCCATCCGTTCGCACCAGTATGTTGGCAGGCTTTATATCGCGGTGAATAAATCCTTGTCGGTGAATCTGTGACAGTCCTTCGGACACCGGCACAATCAGCGACTTCAGCGCCGCCTCACTGACATTGGCCGGATGCGTCAAGTGTTGTCGAAGGTCTTGCCCTTCTTCGAATTCCATGACCATATAAGCGGTGTCATTAAGCTCGAACACCGACATAACCCGCACAATATTGGGGTGTTTAAAGCGCACCAAGTTGCGCGCTTCATCGATAAAGCGCTGCAACCCTTCATTGGCCTGCTCAAACAATTCCTGAGTCAGGGCTTCACTGTCTACGCCATTGGACTCAGCCAGCACCCGATACTCTTTAATGGCCACTTTGTGATCCAGATTGGTATCAGTGGCCAGATAGATCACACCAAAACCACCACGCCCCAGGATTCGCTCGATGCGATACCAGTTGAGCATCTCTCCTTGCTGCAGCGAACGATAGGTGGCGGTTGTGTCCATTGAAGGGGTCGGTTCTGATTACATCGATGCTAAACACATGGAGCAGCGATCGTACGCGATTTATGTCGCAAATTCACAACTGCTGTCAGGTTATCACACATTAATGGTGACAATTTTTAATGGACAGTGCCTACAGCACAAAGATCAATACCCGATACAGAGTCATAATGGCGACTTTTTCTACCTTTCAACTCTTTTTAAGGAATCGGACGTGACCACGACTAACAGCCACCTACAAAACTACGCCGAAGAACAAGGACTCGCTGAGCGAATGATACCGGCGGTCGGGGCCTTGTACCGTGACCGCGGTGTCATCATTACTGTATTCGGCCGTAAACTGATGAACGGCTCAACCATCGACATAATCAAGGCCCACCAGCAGGCCCAGCAGGTGGTTGGGCAAGTCGTCTCGGTTGTTGAGACCAGTGCGGTCCTCGATACAGTAGCCATGATCAACCCAGGCAGCTGCCGTATCGATATCGGCAAGCTTGCGTATCAGGCCAAGCAGGCTGGCGTTATCGCCGATACTCAAGCACTGCAAGCATTGGTGAGCGATGCACTGGGCGATATCCCCAACACACCATCAGTATTGGACGAGCCCAGAGATTTAGTGCTGTACGGTTTTGGTCGTATCGGGCGAATTCTGGCGCGTCTGCTGATCGAACGCACAACTTCGAATAACCCATTACGACTGCGCGCCATTGTCGTGCGCGGTGGCCGCGACGGTGACTTACGCAAACGGGCCAGTTTGCTGCGACGTGATTCGATCCACGGACCGTTCAATGGGCACATCTCGGTGGACGAGGCACAAAGCGCGATTATTGCCAACGGTAATTTCATTAAGATCATTTACGCCAACCAACCCGAAGACATTGACTACACAACTTACGGTATTACTAACGCATTGATCGTGGATAACACCGGTGTATTTAAAGATGAAACCAGTCTGAAGCGGCACCTAGTACCCAACGGCGCAGCCAAGGTGCTACTCACCGCACCAGCCGGTGGTGATATTAAAAACATTGTGTACGGCGTTAACGATGACATGATTGATGACAAGGACACGATTGTATGTGCAGCCAGTTGTACAACCAATGCCATTACACCGGTACTCAAAATAATTAATGATCAGTTCGGTGTCGTAAACGGTCATGTCGAAACAGTCCACTCCTATACGAATGACCAGAACCTGATTGACAATTATCATTCTGCTGACCGGCGCGGTCGTAGCGCACCTCTGAACATGGTACTCACGTCAACCGGTGCCGCCAAGGCCGTGGCCAAAGCGCTACCTGAAATGGCCGGTAAACTCACTGGCAATGCTATACGAGTACCAACACCCAATGTGTCGATGGCCGTGTGCAATCTGAATCTGGAAAAGAGTACGACCCGCGATGAACTCAATAATTTTGTTCGCGACATGGCGTTTAATTCGCCGTTGCATCAGCAAATCAACTATTCCTACAGCACGGAAGTGGTGTCATCAGATTTTGTCGGTACACCCGAACCCGCTATATTCGATTCAGTTGCAACCATTGTTGATGCTCATCGTTGCGTGCTATACGTGTGGTACGACAATGAATACGGTTACAGCACGCAGGTACTGCGAGTGATGCAGCACATGGTGGGCCTCCATATTGCTAATGTACCGGCCAACTAACTGTTCAACTAGCCGTTCAACTGACTGTCCAATTAGCGATCCAACTGGCCGTCCAACGGCGACGAATTACCCTCGTGTTTCAGTGTGTCATGCCGTAGATGACATAGTTGACACCGAGACGGTAGGCCGTTGCCGTATACAGCGCGCTGTATTCTTCCATGTCAGCATGTTCCCAGGCATCGCCTAAGTCCATGTTCCAATTGATGATGGCCATGACTCGGCCATCATCATCGAGTACACCACGCCAGCGCGGCTGTTGACGTGACGAATTACTCTCATTGACCTGCGATGACTTCATTATTGGCAGCTCCCAGGTTTCACCGGGGTTCAGGCACAACGCGCGTAGCCCTGGAATCTGAATGAATTCCTCAATGGCAAAGTGCACATTGAATATTTCATGCGAGGGGGGAATATCCACCACATCGCGATCCGGGAAAACCTGTCCCATCCAGCGTTCGAACTCTTGCCACTGGTAAGAACCGTGAAAGTCGTCCACTAGCAGAAAACCGCCACGCAGCAAATACTCACGCAGCGTATCGGCCTCAGGCTGGCTGAACGAGGCAAACCCAGCTTCCACGACGTACAGCATCGGGTAGTCGTAAATATTTTCGTTCAACAGCGAAATGGATTGGCTGTCAGGATTGGTATCCAGACGGGTGAGTCGTTCCAGTGCTGCAATAAAGTGTGGCTCTGACTCGGAACAATCTGCCTGCCAATGCGGGTAGCCAATGCGGTCACCCAGATTGTCAATGGCCGCCTGATTATCGTTGAAGATCAGCCGGGAAAAGGTGAATTCAGACTCAGCAGGCTGACTCAGCGCTGAGGGGCAATCTGGTCGCTGAGGGGTGGTACAGATAGCCAGTTCTGCCTGCACGGAACCAACGGACAACAAGCCAGCTAGAAGCAGACTGGCCTGGCGCCGGTATCGGGCTCTAAACGTATCGATTGACAATGTTTTCAAGCTTCTCCTGCTGTCCGGAACGCGCTCTGGGATTGATGTCATTTTGCAAGACATGCGCCGCAATGTCATCAAGGCCCATGTCGCCGTTAAACATGTGTTGTGCCTGTTGGTCCATCCAGCCAGCATAACGTTCATCCAACGGATCAGACAAGGCGCCGTCTTCGATCATTCTGGCAGCCGCCATGAGCCCACGCGCACAACAATCCATACCACTAATGTGACTGATTAGCAGGTCTTCGGGGTCAATGGACTGTCGACGCAGCTTTGCGTCAAAGTTGGTTCCACCGGTCGTAAACCCACCGCCTTGCAGTACATGATAGTAGGCCAGCGCCATCTCGGGTACGTTATTAGGGAACTGGTCAGTGTCCCAACCCGATTGATAGTCATTACGGTTCATGTCTATTGACCCGAAAATACCCAGCGCATTGGCCAACGCCAGCTCGTGTTCAAACGAATGTCCGGCCAAAATGGCATGACCTTGCTCGATATTGACACGCACCTCGTCTTCCAACCCGTAACGCTTGAGAAACCCATAAACCGTAGCCACGTCATAGTCATACTGGTGCTTGGTGGGTTCTTGGGGTTTCGGTTCAATCAAAATAGCCCCTTTAAAACCGATCTTATGCTTGTACTCAACGACCAAATTCAGGAAACGTCCCAGCTGATCCAACTCTCGTTCCATATTGGTGTTGAGCAGTGTCTCGTAGCCTTCCCGCCCACCCCACAGTACATAGTTTTCACCGTTGAGTTTATGGGTAGCGTCTATGCAGGTTTTGACGGTGGCCGCGGCAAAAGCGAACACATCAGGGTCTGGATTGGTGGATGCACCGGACATAAAGCGGCGATGCGAAAATAGGTTAGCGGTACCCCACAACAGCTTAATGCCGGTGGCAGCCATTTTGTCGCCCAGATAGTCCACCATCGTTTCCAGGTTTTTGGTGTTTTGTGCAAACGACTGGCCTTCTGGGCGAATGTCTGCGTCGTGAAAGCAGTAGTACGGTACACCCAGAGCGCTGAACATCTCGAACGCCACGTCGGCTTTTAATTTCGCATCAGCCACTGTGTCACCAAACCACGGACGCTCAAAGGTCTGTCCACCAAACGGATCACCGCCGGGCCAGACAAAGCTGTGCCAGTACGCAACAGCAAACCGTAAGTGATCCTCCATACGTTTGCCCATGACCTGCTCGTCTGGCTGGTAATAGCGAAAACTCAATGGGTCGGTACTATCCGGACCCTTGTATTCAATCCGCGAGATATCACCAAAAAAACCTGTACTCATGATCTGTGCTCTGCTCTTCGTTTTTTAACTGCGTTTGGTTGTAACCGCTTCTCAGGATTGAACAGCACCAGGACCCGGCGTGGCACCTGGCGGACATTTGCCCAATATGATCATGCCCAGCACCTCGTCGCGAGTCACAGCGTTCACCGGCGCTGTGCCAACCATCTGACCATTTTTCATGACTGCCACACGATCAGCCAAATCAAACACATCTTCAATGTCATGACTGATCAGGAAAATACTGATGCCATCGGCTTTCAATTGTTTGATCAGCTCACCCACCTGCGCAGTTTCCTGTGGACCAAGTGCCGCTGTGGGTTCATCCATGATTAATATCTGTGCGTTGAACAAAATGGCACGGGCAATGGCAACGGATTGTCGCTGGCCGCCAGAGAGTGCTTTAACCGGTTCTTTAAAACGTTCAAAACGTGGGTTTAAGCGTCCCATTACCTCACGTGCCCGTGCTTCCATCGCCACATCATCGAGTGTGCCCCAGGCGGTTCGAAGCTCACGACCCAGATACAGATTAGCCGCCGTATCCACATTGTCAGCTAATGCCAGCGTCTGGTAAATCGTTTCAATGCCATAAGCCTTGGCATCACGTGGGTTATTTATGCTGGCCTCTTCGCCTCGTATGTGAATGGTGCCACTGTCGCGCTTATACGCACCCGAGAGCAACTTAATAAACGTCGATTTGCCAGCACCATTGTGCCCAAGCAATGCCACCACCTCGCCCTTGTGTAAATCAAGCGATGCGTGATCGACTGCGTGTATGCCGCCGAACGATATCGAGCAATCCTGCATCGACACGACTGTTGACGTGTCGTTAGTCTGCGATGTCGAAGGCGTATTGGATTGAGTCGTTGATTGCGTTTGCATCGTGTTCTCCCCAACCTACACTGAGCGTCGACGGTAGAGACCATCGAGCCACACGGCAACCACCAGCACGATACCTACCACCACATTCTGAAACGGTGCATCCACACCCAGCAGGACCATGCCACTTTGTAGCGACTGCATCACCACCGCACCAATCATGGCCCCAACAATAGTACCGATACCACCACCGAGCGAGGTTCCACCAATAACAGCCGCGGCTATCACCAACAACTCGTCCAACGTACCCTGCGCATTGGTTGACGCATTCAAGCGGGCGGTAGAAATGGCCCCGGCAATAGCACAGAGCGCACCCATCAAGATGAAGATTTTCATCGTCACCCAGCGCGTATTGATACCCGCAAGTTCGGCCGCTTCCGGGTTGCCACCCATCGCGAACACATAACGACCGAAGCGTGTCCGCGTTGCGATAAACGTCATGATAATACCCACACCGATAGCAATGAGCACGGGTATGGCTATGCCGTGCGCAATGAACAGCCCACCATCGGGTACATCAATGTTATTCGAAGCGGCATACCGTTTAACGATACCTTTAGGCCACGGATAACTGTTAGCCACATTGACCGCTCCCAGCACGGCCAGGCAACCGACAACAACCAACGTCAGCTCTGCCCACAATGGGCGCAGCGGAAAATTGAATCGTTTACGATTACGCCGCCCCATGACATTCAAAGCAATAATGCCGATGCAGGCAATAGCGCCAACCACCCAGCTCCAATAAGCGCCAATAGCACCGTAAGGGCCACCACCCATGAGCCGGAAAGTTTGGTTCATCGGTGCTACAGTTTGACCGGAGGTCACCCACCAGGCAGCGCCTCGCCAAATGAGCAATCCACCGAGCGTGACAATAAAGGCCGGTACATTCAGGTAAGCAATGACATAGCCGTGAATACCGCCAATAAAAGCGCCAATAACAATACCAATGGCCAGCGTAAGCACCCAAATAGCGGCACTATCGCTGCCGAGCATATCGGGCAGCAAGGCCGTCTGTGTGACTCCCATGACCATGGCGACAAAGCCAAGGATAGAGCCGACCGATAGATCGATATGGCGCGTCACGATGATCAGCACCATACCGGTGGACATGATGGCCACTGATGAGGTTTGAACGGACAGGTTCCACAGGTTGCGCGGCGTGAGGAATCGGCTGTCAGACACCAGATGAAATACAACCCAGATCAGCAACAACGCCCCGAGCATACCCAGCATGCGGGTATCTACTTCGGTGGCGCGAACAAAGCGTGCCAGTGCCGACGCCTCACTGG
The DNA here is from genome assembly GCA_938003775.1 of uncultured Granulosicoccus sp. Lineage (GTDB taxonomy): Bacteria > Pseudomonadota > Gammaproteobacteria > Granulosicoccales > Granulosicoccaceae > Granulosicoccus. The sequence continues at coordinate 8,782 of CALKXZ010000068.1, forward strand.
CTCGGGCACCTTCGGGTGACGCAGTACTACTCGAGTTCGACATGATGTGGCGCGACCGTCATTATTTTATTAACGAATAAAAAAAGCGGTGACACACGGTTGTGATGTCACCGCTTAACGTTACAACTTAATCACTGCGAACAGCGTGTTACTGACAAGCGGCGACCGATTCAGCAGCACCGTCACACAGTTTGCCTTTCTCAATCCAGCCAGCATCAACAACCGCGTTCAGGTTGTCTGCGGTGACCGGTACAGGTGCCAGAAACATGGCATCCATTTCTACGCCACCGGGGCCACCAGACCACTTTACAGCGCCAGGGATGTCGGCCATCGCTTTACCGTCTGCCAGCATGGTCGCAATCTGTGCCGCACCTTTACCCAGCTCTCGTGCATCTTTCCAGACCGATACCGTTTGCGTACCACGAGCAACTCGATTCAATGCCGCGTGGTCGCCATCTTGGCCTGATACCGGTACCGAACCATCCAGACCTTGAGCCGCCAGCGCAGCCACAACACCACCTGCAGTACCGTCGTTCGAGGCTACCACCGCATCAATGTTGTTATCGTTTGCGGTCAGAATTTGCTCCATATTGCGCTGTGCATTTTCCGGCTTCCAACCGTCGGTATAGGCTTCACCAACGTTCTTGATTTTGCCGGCATCCATAGCCTCTTGCAGCACTTCCATCTGTCCACCGAACAGGAAGTCTGCATTCGGATCAGAGGAGGACCCTTTGATGAACGCGTAGTTGCCTTCGGGCATGGCCTCCAGTACCGCACGGGCTTGCATACGACCCACTTCTACGTTGTCAAACGTGATGTAAAACGCATCCGGGTTTTCAATCAAGCGGTCATAACCAACTACCGGTATACCTTCAGCCGTGGCTTTCTCAACAGCAGGACCAATCGCTCCTGAATCCTGAGCCAATAGGATCAGCGCATCGGCACCTTGTGCAATCAGCGCTTCAACATCAGTCAGCTGCTTGGCGGCAGATGATTGTGCATCCGCTGAGATATAGGTATCACCAGCCGCTTCAATGGCGGCTTTCATGGCCGCTTCGTCCGTTTTCCAACGCTCTTCCTGAAAGTTTGACCATGACACACCAATGGTTTTGCCTTCGGCCATGACAGGGCCAGCCAACAGCGCCGAGACAGACGCTGCGACTAGCAGTGCTCCAGTTTTCTTCATATTCACTCCGGGGTACACGTGGGCGAGCGCCTTGGGTTTACATCGCTGTGTAAACGCAGGTGCTGCAGTATTGGTTGATTTTAATGATTAAGCCGCATTTAATTCACGGCTGGAATAAATGGTGACTTCCGCAACGAAATGTGTCAAGTTGTTTTTGCCAAATAAATACAATTCTCAAGACAAATCACCATCAATGCGCAGTTCCCACATTATTCGAAGTGATGATTTACGCAGTGAAAACCGGCTCCGCCTACTCGACACGCTGCGTATCCAGGGGCCGACAACGCCCACCCGACTCGGCGAACTGACAGGACTCAGTGCTGCTTCCATTTCCACGCTTTCCTCACAGCTAACAGATCAGGGAATCGCGCGTAGCGAGCGCGATCCTGGCTCTGCTGAAAAAGGCACGCGCGGCCGCCCTCGGACCCAATTATCGCTGGATGCTGATGCCGCTTATGCAGTCACTGTCAATTTGATCATTGATCGTATAACCACCCGTTGTGTGGACTACACCGGTGCTGTTTTGAGTGAAGATGATCGTGAGCTTGATACGCGAGCACTAACGACAACCGAACTCCTCGACAGTGTGGTGCACGGTATTGAACAGGTCTGCGCTGGCGGTAGGGGCGCTAATCTGCGACATGTCGGCGTCGCCTTTCAGGGAATGACGACGCACACCCATGGCAACTTGTTATGGTCTCCAATTATTCAGGTTCAGAACGTGCCACTAGGCGACTACCTGCGAGACCAGTTAGGTGTTTCTGTCAGTGTTAACAACGATTGTCGCCTGATATCCGAAGCGCTCAATCGTGATCATACCGATACGCTCGGACAATCGTTTGCCACGGTTCTATTCTCCTACGGTATTGGTCTGGGTCTGCACCTGGATGGTCAATCGTTTGCTGGATCCTACTCCTCAGCCCTGGAAATAGGTCACCTGCGTTTCGAACGCAATGGTGCGTTGTGTCGGTGTGGCAAACGCGGTTGTATCGAAGCATACGCGGCTGACTACGGCATAGAACGGTTGGCCAACAGCACCTCAATTCAGGAAGTGCCAATGGGCCGGATTTCACACAGCCACATGACGAACTTAATCAACAGTGCACACGCCGGTGAGCAGGCTGCCATTCAGGCGTTTACGATTGCCGGTGCCGCCGTGGGTGAAGGACTTGCCACACTGTTCACCCTATTCGATCCCATGCCGGTTGCATTGGTTGGACGCAGTCAAGCTGCGCTGGATCTGATGCGCGGTGGCATTAACACCATCCTGGAGCAACAACTGCGTAGCGAGATTAATACCGATTCGCTGTTATTTTGTTTCGACAATCAGGATCCACTGCTCGATTACGGCCTGTTGCAATACAGCCTGAGTCAGATCGATCACCAGTTCTCTGACCCCCACACCAATCACCTGATGGGCCAATGAATAGTATGTACACAAATATTCCGGTTGCAGGTGCTGCGCTGCTGGTCAGTTTTAACCTGATGGCCAGCGAGCCATGGTCCGAACAAGCGATTACGCAACACATTGACCAAGCAGACTACGCCGGTGAACTGAATCAATCTCGCCTGTCATCACTAATCGATGCGGGCAACGCTTTATTTGATGCACGTTTTACCCGCATCGACGGTGTTGGTCGGCCTATGGCAACCCAAGCCATCGTACCAACAAAACGCAAACGTCTGCCGCGCACGGATTTTTCCCGAACAGCTGGGCTCGATGCGAATGCCTGCTCCAGTTGCCACCATGTGCCTGTGATTGGCGGTGCGGGTGATTTTTCGGCTAACGTGTTTGTGTCTGAAGGTTTCCAGCACACAGACTTTGACACGACTGATCCGCAATTCTCCAATGAACGCAACACCAATCATCTTTTCGGTGCAGGGTTACTGGAGCTGTTGGCAAGAGAGATGACTGGTGACTTACAAGCACAACGCAATACGGCATTACAACGCGCTCGCGCAGGTGATGCACAAGTCAGGCAACCGTTGCACAGTAAAGGTGTCTCGTTTGGTGCCGTCATAGCCTACCCGGATGGACGCCTCGACACAGCGATGATAGAAGGTGTTGATCACGATCTGGTTATTCGCCCCTTTAGTCATAAGGGTGTGATGACATCGATTCGACAATTTACCATCAACGCTTTGAATCACCACCATGGCATGCAAGCCACCGAACGTTTTGGTCCTCGCTGGACAGGCCATGATGATTTTGATGAGGACGGTAAGCGGGCCGAAATCACCGCTGGTGATGTCACGGCATTAGTGGCTTGGCAGGCAACCTTGCCACCGCCATTGCAACAGTCACCTGACACGACTCAATGGGTTAGAGCTGCCGCAGCTGGCGAGAAACACTTTGACACACTGGGTTGCGCTGAGTGTCACAAACCGTATTTGACGCTGGATTCACTGGTATTTGACGACCCTGGCCCGTTGGATGTTGCCGGTACCTTGCGCACTGGTGAAGCTGTTGATACACGCTATGATTTAGCCATGCTTGATTGGGCAGCCAGTCTTGAAAAAGATGAACAAGGCCGCTTCAAGGTACCCCTGTTTGGTGATTTGAAACGACACGTTATCGCCGATCAACAAGTAGCCGCACTGGGCAACGAATTGCTCTCGCAACGCTTTGTTGAACGTAACGTCTTTATGACCAGCGAACTGTGGGGCGTTGCTAGCACAGCCCCCTATGGTCATCGTGGCGACATGACAACCTTAGCAGAAGTGATCAACGCACACGGCGGTGCGGCACGATCATCCAGAGATGCGTGGAAAGCGCTTCACGATTCGCAACAGGGTGAGCTGATCGCGTGGCTTAAAACACTGTTGATCGTGCCATGAGGTGCAAACATGACATCACCATGGCTCATCACGCAGTCAATGCGATGACCTTAGCAACCTGTTTGTGGGTGTTGGTATTGACCAGCATGGGTGTGGCTCAGGCTCAGGTACAAACTCAGGCAGACAATCACGTTCAAACATCGGCATTGGCCACTGAATTCACAGCGGACGTACCACAACTGATCGAACAAGCCGAGCTTGCTGGCATCCATCACCGCTACGGTGGCGCCTGGGAGTATTTTGTCGGCGGTGGTCTGAGCAGCTTTGATTGTAATCAAGACCGACTACCTGACCTATACATCGCAGGTGGCGAGTATCCCGCACAACTGTTCATCAATCGCAGTGCACCTGGCGGCGTGTTGAAGTTTGACAAGCTCGATGATGCTGAACTACCACCGAATCAATCACTCGCTCTAACACAGGTGCTGGGGAGTTACCCTATCGATATTGATAACGACGGTTACCAGGACCTAGTGGTGTTACGCGCCGGTGAAAATACCGTGTTCAAAGGAGCTGCAAACTGTCGCTTTAAACGCGCCAACACGCTCTGGCGATTCGCCGGTGGAAACGCCTGGACAACCGCCTTTAGTGCAACCTTCGAAGCAGGTAAACGCTATCCAACGTTGGCTTTGGGTAATTACGTTGATCGCAGCGCCCCAGGGTCGCCGTGGGGCACGTGTCATGACAATGAATTGCACCGGGCCGATGATACTGCCGACACACCGATTTACACCCATTTGCAACCACTGGCACCGGGTTATTGTGCGCTGTCCTTGTTGTTCACCGATTGGAACCGCTCTGGCACCGATGCCCTACGCGTCACCAATGATCGTCACTATTATCGCGGTGGACAGGAACAACTGTGGCGTCTGGATAGCGGCGCCTACCCTCGCCTATACAGCGCTGCTGAGGGTTGGGAGCCGCTGGTGATCTGGGGCATGGGCATTGCCCAGGCAGATCTGGACGCCGATGGTTACCCCGAATACGCACTGACCTCAATGGGCGATACAAAACTGCAGGTACTCGATATTGAACAGGCGATTGATGAGAACCGCCCCACTTATGAAGACATGGCCTGGACCCGCGGTGCGACCGCACACCGTCCCTACACCGGTGAAGATCTAAAACCCAGCACCGGCTGGCATGCACAGTTCGAGGACATTAACAATGATGCACAGCTGGATCTGTTCATTACCAAAGGCAATGTGGAGAATATGAACGACTTTGCTCGCTTTGACCCGGACAACCTACTACTGGGTACCTATAACAACACGTTCAGTGAACAAGGCTTGGCCGCTGGTGTGGCGCTGGATACTCGGGGTCGTGGCGCCAGTGTGGTCGATCTCAACGCAGACGGCTTATTGGATATCGTGGTGGTAAATCGCGGCGATAACGTCAGCGTGTTTCGCCATACTGGGATGCAGATTGCTAACAGCCAAACACGATCTGACCCAGCGCAGTCCAACCCAGTGCAAGCCGACCAAACACGGCCAGGTGGAAACTGGTTAAAAATACAGTTACAACAAGCCGGTGACAACCGCCATGCCATCGGTGCACGCGTGTCGATTAAAACCGGCAACCTGGTGCAGAGCCGTCGTTTAACTATCGGCGGTGGGCATGCATCGGGGGCAGCAGGGTTTATACATGTCGGACTGGGAGTGGCCGAGCGCGCAACGATTCGTGTGCAATGGCCGGACGGACAATGGAGTGCCGCATACAAGGTTTTTGCCAATCATCATGTCATGCTGGAACGCGACAAGCACACTGTCACACAGTGGTTTCCAGCCAATCCAACTCAACCTCAGTAGGACTCATCAACATGTTTCTGGGAATAGATTTGGGCACATCCAGCGTCAAGACACTCATCATGAATGAGGGTCAGCAGATCCTGGCCAGTCATAGTGCACCGCTTGAGCTCAGCAGGCCCCATGACGGTTGGTC
>CALKXZ010000069.1 GCA_938003775.1 uncultured Granulosicoccus sp.
ATGATCCTCACTGCAGTGGTGGTGTTCGTCGGTGGTTCAATGTGGACGGTGGTGCATTCGTTTACCAAGTCGCGATTGCTTCCCAAACTCGACTTTGTTGGTTTACGACAATACGAAAGACTCTGGGACACCAAGCGCTGGCTAATATCAGTAGAAAATCTGCTTATTTTCGGCATCTGTTCGCTGATATTTACGCTGGTCATTGCCTTCGTGCTGGCAGCCATGCTGGATCGAAAAATCCGTTTCGAAGATGCGTTTCGTACCGTCTTCCTCTACCCGTTTGCGTTAAGTTTCATCGTGACCGGACTTATCTGGCAATGGATTCTCAACCCGACGTTTGGCATCCAGAATATTGTACGCAGTGTCGGTTGGGAAGGCTTTACCTTTGACCCGCTGAATAACCCGGAAATTGTTATTTACGGTGTGTTGATAGCGGCGTTGTGGCAAGGCACCGGTTTAATCATGTGCATTTTACTGGCAGGCTTGCGGGGTATTGATGAAGACATTTGGAAAGCTGCTCGGGTTGACGGCATCTCTACGTGGAAAACTTACGTTGTCATTATCATTCCAATGATGAAGCCGGTGTTCATCACCGCTTTGGTACTCATTGCAGCAGGCATTGTTAAGGTCTATGACCTGGTCGTTGCGCAGACATCTGGTGGCCCCGGCATTGCCTCCGAGGTGCCAGCCAAATACGTTTACGACAAGATGTTCCTGAGTCAGAATCTGGGCCAGGGCTTTGCCGCATCAACCATGATGCTGGTCATGGTGTTCATCATTTTAGTGCCCTACGCTTATCTACAGTACGGAGGGCGTCACCGTGAGTGAGCGCGTACTGGAGGATGGTCCGCGCGGCGCGAAACCGACAAAACGACTATCCCGAAAGAATATTATTCTCTACGGCATTCTGTTGCTGGTGGCTATTTACTATTTGCTGCCACTGTATGTGATGATCGTGACCTCACTAAAGGGCATGCCGGAGATTCGTCTGGGTAATGTGTTCAGCCCACCGGTGGAAATCACCTTCCAACCCTGGGTCAAGGCCTGGGCGGAAGCCTGTACCGGTATCAACTGCGACGGACTGTCCCGTGGCTTCTGGAACTCAGTGCGCATCCTGATTCCATCACTGGTGCTGTCCATCTCAATAGCCTCTGTTAATGGTTATGCGCTGGCCAACTGGCGTTTTAAAGGTTCGGAAGTGTTTTTCAATATTCTGATCATCGGTGCGTTCATCCCGTACCAGGTTATGTTGTACCCGATTGTCATTCTTCTGCGCGAAATTGGCTTGTATGGCAGTCTTTGGGGACTGGTGCTAGTGCATACGATATTCGGTATGCCAATACTCACCCTGTTATTCCGCAATTATTTCGCCTCCATCCCAGACGAGCTGTTCAAGGCAGCGCGCGTTGATGGCGCGGGTTTTTGGGGCATATTCCTGCGCATCATGTTACCCATGTCTTTACCGATTTTTGTTGTGGCCATCATTCTTCAAGTTACGGGTATTTGGAATGACTTTCTGTTTGGCGTTGTCTACACCAAACCCGATGTCTACCCCATGACCGTGCAACTGAACAACATCGTAAATTCCGTACAAGGTGTGAAAGAGTACAACGTTAATATGGCAGCCACGCTGTTGACGGGTCTCGTTCCCCTGATCATCTATTTTGCGTCGGGCAAGCTGTTTGTACGTGGCATTGCTGCCGGCGCTGTGAAGGGGTAATCAACACATGCAAGAAGTCAGTGTGTCAGTCCGTAAGCTGGACCTGTCGTTCGCTGCTGTCACGGTTTTGCATCAACTTGATCTCGATGTGTACGATGGCGAATTTCTAGTGCTACTCGGCTCATCGGGCTGCGGCAAATCCACCTTGCTTAACTGCATTGCAGGGTTACTGGATGCCACCGACGGACAGATATTCATCAAGGGCAAGAACGTTACCTGGGCGGAGCCCAGTGAACGGGGTATCGGGATGGTTTTCCAGTCCTATGCGCTGTATCCGCAAATGAGCGTCGAGGGTAACTTGTCATTTGGTCTCAAGAATGCTCGTGTACCAAAAGCCGAAATCGAAAAACGTGTTGCTCGTGCAGCCCAGGTTCTGCAAATCGAACCCCTGCTTAAACGCAAACCAGGTGCTCTGTCAGGCGGTCAGCGCCAGCGCGTGGCCATTGGTCGGGCATTGGTACGCGATGTTGACGTATTCCTGTTCGATGAGCCGCTGTCAAACCTGGACGCCAAACTCAGGGCCGACTTACGCGTAGAGCTCAAGCGTTTGCACAACCAGCTGCAGAACACCATGATCTATGTGACGCATGATCAAATAGAAGCCATGACACTGGCCGATCGCATAGCCATCATGAAGGGCGGATCAATACAGCAACTGGGTAGTCCAGATGAAATCTACAACCGCCCGATGAACAAGTATGTGGCCGATTTTATTGGCTCCCCGGCAATGAATTTTCTCGAAGGCAAACTTGACAATGGCGTCATCCACGTTGGCGAGCATGCGTTTCCTATGGCAGGCTATGACTTTGTCGATGCGAATGCTACCGGTGATGTCTGGTTGGGTATTCGCCCTGAACACATCGCGACCGGTAATAGCACATCCAGCGCAGCCTTCCAGACCACCGTTGAGGTTGATATCGTTGAGCCGACAGGTGCTGACACGCTGGTATTGGCAAACCTTGCAGGTTCACCATTCCGAGTGCGCATGGACGGTCAGGCTCGGGTACGTCCTGGCGAGAACCTTGTCATCGGCATTAATCCGGCTTCGGCCTCGGTCTTCGACAGACACTCGGAACAACGTTTGTGAAACCTTTGCCGCTGGCAGGCAACTGGCAGCTTGAAGATGACCACGGTGAGTATCGTCTGAGCATGGCGGTACCCGGCGATGTTATCAGTGCGCTGCATAATGCAAGCCTGATACCCGACCCGTACGTTGGGCGTAACGAGTTCGACGTACGTTGGATTGCCGAGCGTGAATGGCAGATTGAGCGCAATTTTACCGTCGATGTTGCATCGCTTGACACGGGTTGGGACCTACTGCTCTCTGAACTGGACACAGTAGCCGTGGTCTGTATTAACGATATCTGCGTGTTACACGCAGAGAATCAATTCAGACGATACCGCGTCGATGTGTCTCGCTATTTGCAAACTGGCAACAACAGAATCCAGATTCGTTTTTTATCCAATATTGACCAAGCGCTAAACAAGCAAGTAGCGCAACCCTGGCCGATACCCTGGCAACAGGGTAACAGCCCGATACCCAATGGCAACATGTTACGCAAAGTGCAGTGTGATTTTGGCTGGGATTGGAATATCGCACTGGCACCTTTCGGCCTTTATGGGCAGTGTCAGTTAGAACCTCGGCGACCCTGTCGTATAGAGACTGTGTCAATTACGCAATCGCTTAGCCAGGACTTGAGCAAGGCTCAGATAGACATCCGCGTGAACGTTTTGACGACATCATCTGCGCGCACCGACAAGACAGTTCATGTCGAAATTGCCGGTCAAAAAATAGCACTAGGCGTAGCTGCCAATGGCGTTGCGCAAGGTTCTGTGACCATAACCCAACCGACATTGTGGTGGCCTGCAGGACTGGGTGAACAGACACTTTATCCACTGACTCTGACGCTTGACGGACAGCAGCAGCGGCGTCAGATTGGAATTCGGCGTATCGAGTTAGTAACGACCAATCCGGATGATCCGAGCGACACGCCGTTTTATATCCAGGTAAACGGTCAGCCGGTGTTTTGCCGAGGTGCTAATTGGATTCCTGCCGATGCACTGCCGGGTCGTATCACGGAGGCAAAGACACTTGATTTGCTGCAATCAGCAGTGGATGCGAACATGAATATGCTGCGTGTTTGGGGCGGTGGTCGTTACGAGCCAGACTCCTTTTACCAAGCGTGTGATGAGCTGGGTCTTATGCTTTGGCAAGACTTTATGTTTTCCTGCAACCTGTACCCGTCAACCCCGGAATTTCTGAACGAGGTGAGCCTGGAAGTTGCCGATGTCATCGAACGGCTGCATCACCATGCGTGCCTGGCATTGTGGTGTGGAGACAATGAACTGGTGGGCGCGCTGACCTGGTTCCAGGAGAGCATCGACAACCGCGATCGCTATCTGGTTGCCTACGATCGGCTTAACCACACTATCGAGACAACCCTCAAAGCCACATACCCCACTGCCAACTGGTGGCCCTCGTCTCCGTGCGCTGGCTACATGAACTATGGCGATGCATGGCACGATGACAGCAGTGGTGATATGCACTTTTGGTCGGTGTGGCATGAAGGCCGAGACTTTGAACACTACCGTGATGTGCAACCTCGGTTTTGTTCCGAGTTTGGTTTTCAGTCATACCCCTCCCTGTCTCTTATCAGGCAATTCGCAGCTCCCGAGGACTTCAACATCGCCTCGCCGGTACTTGAATCCCATCAAAAAAACGTCGGAGGTAACGCACGCATTGCCGAGACTATGTTCCGCTACTTTCGCTTTCCCTCAGGCTTCGAGAATTTCGTCTACCTGAGCCAAGTGCAGCAAGCTTTGGCAATACAGACCGCTGTGGACTACTGGCGCGGCCTGAAACCACACTGTATGGGTTCGTTGTATTGGCAATTGAACGATACCTGGCCAGTGGCCAGCTGGTCGTCACTTGAATACGGGGGTAACTGGAAACTACTGCATCACATGGCGAAGCGTTTCTACGCACCCGTCCGGGCAAGTGTCGTACCGGCGCTTGGCCATCTGCAGTTACGCCTGGTTAACGACCATACAGATACAGTGAATGTAACCCTGGAAGCCGCAGCTGTAAACATGGCGGGACAATGGCGACGTCTTGATACGATCGTGGTTTGCGTTAGCCCGGATGCGGCTGTCGCCGCACTGGAACTCTCCGTCAACGCGATCAGCAAAGATGAAATTCTTGGCTATCGTTGGCGGGTTGATGACGGCGATTGGCAAACAGAACATTACACCGTTCAAACATATAAGTCCCTGTCATTACGCGACCCAGAAATTGCGTTGGACGCACAGGCTGATGATGAAGGTAGTTGGCGAGTGTCGATCTCCAGCAAAGCACTGGCGCTTTACGTCGCAGTCGAATGCAATCTAAGGGGGCGCTTCAGTGACAATGCCTTGATGGTATTGCCCGAAGATGCTTGTAGCGTCACCTTCAAAGTGGCGGATGGCCAGCTGAGTGACCCTCCCGTGTTCACAGCGATTGACCTGTATAGAGCGACCTGCAGAACTGACTGACAAAGCAGGAATAAACGTACATCACAGTAACCGCTGCAAACAACAAATAACAAATAACAAACAACAAACAACAAACAACAAACAACAAACAGCAAACAGCAAACAGCAAACAGCAAACAGCAAACAGCAAACAGCCTCACTATAAACCCGCACAACTGCAAAACTAATCAACTGCAAACTACCCAACTACTCCATTACTCCACCTTCTCTACTACACAAACTGCTAACTGCTAACTGCAAACTGCAAACTGCAAACTGCTAACTGCAAACTGCAAACTGCAAACTGCAAACTGCAAATACAGAAAAATCAATTAACACTCAATTAACATTCAATTAACACTCAATTAACATTCAATTAACATTCAATTAACATTCAATTCGACATGATCTGTTACGGATATCTAACACCATGAAGCCTATTTCCTACCAACTTTACAGTTCGCGCAACTATTTACCACTAGCAGATACGTTCACCATGTTAGGTAAGCTTGGCTACCGCCAAGTCGAAGGCTTTGAGGGTTTGTTCACCGAAGGAACTGACATCGGCATGTTCAAAACAGAACTCGATGCAAAAGGATTGCATATGGCGACCTGTCATTTTGGACTGGATACCGTGCGCGAGCAGCCAGATAAGGTGATCAGTTACGCCAAAGCCCTGAACACAGAAGTCGTGTTCATACCAGCAGTTCCACCACATCAGCGAGTTAAGAACGCAGCAGGTTGGGAAGCACTTGGTAAAACGCTGGCTGAAATCGGCAAACCACTCCAGGACGCTGGCCTAAAATTCGGCTGGCATAACCATGCGTTTGAATTTGCTGCTATCGACAGTGAGCTATTGCCGCTGGAGCTGATTCTTACCGGTGATGACAGCTTATTGCTTGAACTTGATTTAGCCTGGTGTGTGGTGGGCAAGCAGAATCCCTTAACCTGGATAGAGCGCTATGCGGATCGACTGATTAGCGCGCATATAAAGGATTTAGCACCAGAAGGCGAATGTGTTAGTGAGGATGGTTGGGCTGACGTAGGATATGGCAACCTGGACTGGCCAGTGTTAATGAAGGCACTTAACAATACCGCTTTACAATATCGCGTCGTGGAGCATGACAACCCCAATGATCATCAACGGTTCGCCAGTCGATCCATCGAGACAGTTAAATCAATCACGGAGAATCTGGCATGAGTAACTTGGGAGTCGGTATCATTGGATGCGGCAACATATCTGAGTCCTATCTACGCTTGGCACCACTGTTTCGAGGAGTCGAGGTAGTGGCTGTCGCTGACATGAATGCTGACGCGGCCAAAGCGCGTGCTGAAGAGTATGGTGTACGAGCAGATAGTGTTGAACAATTACTGGCAGCTAATGATGTCGACGTGGTGGTCAATTTAACCATTCCTGAAGCACATTTCGCTGTAACTCGGCAGATTCTCGAGGCGGGTAAACATGCATACTCGGAAAAGCCTTTAGTACTGACTCTTGAGCAGGGCGAAACTCTACGCAGCTTGGCCAAAGCCCAGTCCTTACGGGTAGGATCTGCACCAGATACGTTTCTCGGTGGCGTACATCAGCAGGCGCGCGCCATCATCGATGCAGGCGATATTGGCAAAGTAGTAGCAGGTACCGCACATGTGATGAATCACGGTCTGGAGCACTGGCACCCAAATCCAGATTTCTTCTTCCAACCAGGCGCAGGTCCTGTACTTGATATCGGCCCCTACTACATCACCAACCTGATACAGCTGATCGGCCCAGTCAAACGTGTCGCGGCGCTGACC
>CALKXZ010000070.1 GCA_938003775.1 uncultured Granulosicoccus sp.
CTCACCCATCTGATCCATCTCAGCTCTGATTCATCTGAATCCTGATGTCTCCAGACCCTGACCACTAGCCTGAATCATCACGGTCCTGATCTATCTCGATACTGATTTATCTCGATTCTGATCTATCCAGACCCTAATCCCTCGGCTACTGAGAAAATTTATCCTCAATCGTCAGCGCGTCAGCCAAGTGCCTTGATGATAGGCCCAGCACTGCAGCCAGTGCTGATAGCCCGCCGACACCATGAGAGCACCTTCACAGGAACGCCACAGCCACGGCTTGAAATTCCGATCAGTTCTCAGTACGTTAATCGCCATCTTTGTTCGGGCCAGTAATCAAAAACATATAATTAACAGCTACTTACAGTGTGTCTTTACGAATACGCTAGTGTACTGTTATATCTGAAAATGGCTTAAGCCATTGATATTTAAATAAATATCCCACAATCCACTGTTATATTGCACTGCACTTAGTAGATGAGTACAGTCCCCGTCAAGTTGTTGACTTGCATCAAACAACCCGTCTTTAACGCTGGCGTCAGACCAGCGACGAACTGGGGAATACTCATTGAATACGCCATTTTTCACATGGGCTGCCGCCACCGTACTGGGCCTGGCTAGCCTGGCAACCAGCACCGGTGCTCTGGCCGAGAACGGCTACCTAGTGCTCAATACGATTGCGCTACATTTCGAAAACACCGACGAGCGCAACACCCTGACACCCGGTGTCGGATGGGAATATTCGCCATCCAGTAAGCTGGGATGGCATGCTGGAACACTGTCTGATAGTTTTGGTTACCAGGCCTACTACGGTGGTCTCAACTACACCACAAAACCACGATTCAACAACAAAGTTCGTTTCCTGCTCGGTGGCACGTTGTTACACAAGCAGTACAAAAAAAACGCTGACCCAGAAACGAAGCTGGTACCACTGCCGGCGGTAGAATTTCGGATTTCGCGGCGATCGGTGTTGAACCTGAGTGGCTCACCGCAGGTAGATTTCGGCAATCACCGCAATAATGCTGTGTTGTTCTTCCAGTTTAAATTACAGCTGCTGTAACCATCGCACGTCTAGAATTACCCCTTTCGGCTGGTCGTCAGACCAGCCGCGCTTTTAGTCATTTCGACTGAAGTGATTTGCCGCTGCCACCAGTTCCTCGCGCGACAAAACGAATACACCATGCCCACCTTGGGCAAATTGTAACCAACCAAACTCAACGGTTGGAAACGCTGCTTCTAGTGCAGCCCCGCTATTGCCGACCTCGACCACCAGGTAGCCTTTTGGATTCAAGTAACTGGCAGCCTGCTGAAGCATTATTCGAACAAGATCCAGTCCATCATCCCCAGCGGCCAAACCCATCATGGGTTCGTGTGAGAACTCTGTTGGCATTTGAGCAATATCCGTCGCATCCACGTACGGAGGATTCGATACGATCAGGTTAAAAGTCCCATCAACTGGCTCGAACAACGAACCCTGACGCAATTGCACCCTGCTCTGCATGTCATGACGTTGCACATTGAGTGCTGCCAGCGCTAAGGCATCTGTGGACAGATCTGTGGCGACAATCTGCGCATCGTGCCGATAATGCGCGCTCGCGATGGCGATACAACCACCGCCGGTGCACAAATCCAGAATACGCGGCGACAATTGCCCATTGAGTAGGCCAAAAAATTCGTTGGTAATAAATTCCGCCAACGGCGAGCGCGGAACTAACGCCCGAGAATCAGCCAGAAAAGCCAAACCGGCGAACCAGGCAATACCAGTCAGATACGCAGCCGGTAGCCGCTGTTCGATTCGGCGCTTGAGTAGGCTATTGCACGCCATCACCTGTGCAGCGCTGAGCCGTAGCCTGTAGTCTGGCACCTGATCTACAGGCAGACCAATAGCATGTAGAACCAGCCAACTGGCCTCATCGAGTGCGTTGTCTGTTCCGTGCCCATAGCTCAGCCCTTCGTGCTCAAATTGCGCTGCGGCCAACCGAATAGCATTCTCTAGGGTGAACTCATTGTCGAGTGGCAAGACCAAGTCAATTCCTCTGTCAGATGATCTCCCGAGCTGGGCACGCAGTATAATCAATACAAGACCTAATTCTGGTTTATACACAACCCGTCATGATGCAACGATCAAATCCACCCACCCACCAGCAGTCTTTTCAGCAGTCGGGCAAAGCACTGCCCATGATCATCCTGGCGCTGGTTGCACTGGCCGCAGGTGCATTTGCCTCTCAGGCGTTCCGCAATAGCTCGGAGACCACCACCGATAAGCAGGCGCAACAGCTGGCTGCCGTGCAGGAGACACTTAAAACGTCACAGATCCTACCGCTTGACTTTAAGCAGGTGCAGGACTTTGAGCTACTCGATGTCAACGGCAATGCGATCGATCAATCCGTGTTTGACGACAAATGGAGCATCGTGTTTTTCGGGTATACACATTGCCCGGATATTTGCCCTATCACCTTGCAAGTTATGAAGGGTGTGTTGGCTAAAATTGAAGAACAAAATACTGCAGCTCCGCAAATAGTGTTCGTATCAGTAGATCCGGTGCGTGATACCAGCGAGATTATGAAATCGTACATTGCCTACTTTGATGAATCATTCGTCGGCATCACTGGCGACCTGAAAAGCGTCCACACGCTAACGGCCTCATTAGGCATCGTTACCTCTTTCACAGCCAACGACACTGATCCGAACAACTATCTGGTAGATCACACGGCCTCGCTGTTGTTGATTGACCCGCAGAAACGAGTCCGTGCCAAGATTACTCCCCCGCATGAAGCTGACATTATCGCTGGCGATTTTCTAGCCATCGTCGATGCACCCAGTTAAGACACTGTTGCCCCTCAAGGCGCCACCTACTCCGCCACTTTAAAAAAACTCATCCCCCATGAATATTGTCATGCGCTCCATCATCGCCCTGTGTTTTGTTATTCCATTAACAGTGGGCATTGCACACGCAGAACTTCCTCAAATAAATGATGCGCGACTTGTCCAGCCACCACCGGGCGCAAAGGTGGCTGCCGCGTATTTCACTATTGATAACACGTCTACCGAAACGCTGGTTATTACCGGTGTTTCCAGTAACACCGATATGCACACTGAAATACACCTAAGCTCTGTGGTGGACGATGTTGCTCGCATGCAGAAGCAGGATTCTGTCGAAATACCGGCAGGCGCTTCACTGGCGTTCAAGCACGGCAGTTATCACATTATGCTGATGGGTATCAGCGAACCTATAGCCGCTGGTAGTGAGCTACTGCTTACCCTGCAAACCAGCGCTGGAGAGCTGCCAGTGGTCGTGCCTGTCATCACGCCAGATGAAGCGTCAACAATGAAAAAAATGAACCACGAACAGATGGATAAAAAATAGCCTGGACTCGGAACATGGCGATCACACGTGCAGGCATTCTCGATATTGTCAAAACCTATAGCCTGTTCCCTCTGCCACAACATGCATTAACGCGTGTGGTCTATTGGCTGACCCGACAGGAGTCAGCACTGACACCCAAAGCCATACGACAATTTGCACAGACGTTCCAGGTTGACATGCAGGACGCACTTGAGCCGGACCTAAACCAGTACCCAACATTCAATGCTTTCTTTACGCGCGCATTGAAACCCTCCGCTCGTCCCGTAACAGCGGGAGTGGACGATATTGCGTCACCAGCAGATGGCAGGATTTCAGCTATCGGAGACATACAGGAGGCTCGACTGTTTCAGGCAAAGGCGCGCGACTACTCGCTGCTGAGCCTGCTCGGTGGTGATTCTCAGGCCACAGAGCGCCTGGGTAATGGTCGCTTCGCCACGATTTACCTGTCGCCGCGAGACTATCATCGACTGCACATGCCATTAAGCGGCACACTGGTCAAACAGACTCACGTTCCGGGCCGACTATTCAGTGTTGGGCCACACGCGGTCAGAACCTTACCGGACTTGTTTACACGCAATGAACGGGTGGTTGCACAATTTGAAACTGATCACGGTCTCATGGCGTTAGTGCTCGTAGGTGCGATGAACGTTGCAGCCATTGAAACTGTTTGGCATGGCTTAATCACACCACCACAAGCCAGCCACATGAGCCATCACCACTACTCAGATAGCGACGGGTCAGCCCTGACGTTAAACCGCGGTGCCGAAATGGGTCGCTTCAACATGGGCTCCACGATAATCGTACTGCTCGAAAACCCGGCTCTATGGCGTGTGGACATGCAACCTGGGGATGCCGTGCGCATGGGACAGTTTCTCGGTCAGGTAAGCTAGCGCGTCCTCGGCATCTTCATTAAACCAACGCTCGGTACTGCCCAGACGAAACGAGTAACCCCACGCATCCATGTCAGCGCACATGCGAGCGCGGCCCATCATCGGTATTAAGTCGCCCAGCAATACTTGTAGGTAACAAACTGCCATCTCCTCAACAGCACTTCCTTTGGCATCGGTATGGAGTTCTGCGCGTCGCTGCTCATTCATCAGTAACCAATGTCCGGCTTCATGACAGACCGAATGCACTGGTGTATCAAAGCGAGCATACAACGCATTGCCGATCAACCCTGCTTCATCGTCACCCCAATGACTACCCGGAATCTGAGTGTTTACCGCTACACGAGTAATGACCAGACCAGCCGGTTGAAACAGTGCCTCCACAGGTTCCCAACCAATGTCGGCTACACGCATCACCTGTGGCGTACTCACCTCTTGAGACTCAACTGCGCGCATCATCAAAGCTCAGTACCTGCTGAATATGCTCGTATTGCCCCAAGACCATTTGCAATCGCTCAAGCCCCAGTGCTACTCCCGCACAATCGGGTAGACCGGCCTCCAGCGCACTCAATAAACGCTCATCAGTCGGTATGGGTGTGACGTTTAATTTATCGCGTTTGCGTCGATCTGCGGCAAAACGCTGCCGCTGCACATACGGATCTGTTAGTTCATGGTATCCGTTCGCCAGCTCAACACGACCATAATACAGTTCGAATCGCTGGGCGACGTCTCGCCCCTCATCATCCTTGCCAATTCGTGCCAGTGCTGCCTGCGATACCGGGTAGTCGGTCAGGAACGTAAAGCGCTGTGTGGCAAATTCCACCAGCACGAATTCATCCATGAATAGATCCAGCGCAGCATCTACGTCGTCGGTTAGTGTCACTGGAAAATCGCAACCGTTATCAGCAAAATACTGAGCAATAAGTTTCACTGTGGTTTGCTCAGGCCATACACCCAGTCGCGTATGTACCTCTGCACCGTACTGACGAATATCAATACCCGGCCAGGCCAGATTGAACGACTGCCATAACGACGTTAGCAGTGTCGTTACATCGTCCATCAGTGCCCGATGATCCATCCTCAGGCGATACCATTCGAGCAAGGTAAACTGGGTATTGTGGAAGCGTCCAGACTCACCGGCTCTGAACACATTAGCTACCTGGTAAATATCGGTTTGATACGCGCACAGCAATCGCTTCATCGCAAATTCAGGTGAGGTATGCAGGAAACGATTATCAGAGGAACTGATACTCAGTACATGCGGGTCGGTGGCACCGGCGTGTGATAGCGCTGGTGTGCACACCTCAAGCACGTTTTGTGTAGCCATCCAGCAGCGAATAGCCTGCCGAATAGCCGCGCCCTGTTTCAGCGTATCTAAAGATGCACTGGGTCGCCATTCCACCACGGGTGGACCCGAGTCAGGAAGCTACTTAACCCGCGAAACATATTCGCCGGTTCGCGTATCGATTTTGATCTTCTCGCCTTCCTCGATGAACAGCGGCACTTTGACGACGGCACCGGTATCCATATGCGCCGGTTTAGTACCGCCTGTGGCCGTATCACCACGCAGGCCAGGGTCAGTTTCCTTGATCACCATTTCTACAAAATTCGGCGGCGTCACGGCCAATGGCTGACCGTTGTACAAAGTGACTTCACAGACTGCCTCATCCATCAGCCACAAATGCGCCTCACCTACCGCCGTTTTGTCGGCTGCCAACTGCTCGAAGCTCTCGGGGTTCATGAAATGCCAGTATTCACCATCGCTGTACAAATACTGCATTGAGGTATCCATGACATCGGCAGATTCAACGGATTCACCTGATTTAAAAGTACGTTCAACGACCCGACCGGTTTTTAGATTTCGCACCCGTGTGCGGGTAAACGCCTGCCCCTTACCGGGCTTGACAAACTCATTGCTGACAATACTGTGGGGATCGCCATCGAGCATGATTTTCAGTCCGCCTTTGAATTCGTTGGTGCCGTAGTTCGCCATGCATTTCTCGTGTTGTCTGGTGCGCAGATTAGGATCGCTACCGATTATAAAGTATTCAGGCTTTTTCTCTGTCGATAACTACACTTATCGACATGTCAGTACTTGAGCTCAATACACGCGACTCTGTGACAGGTCTGCTGAATCGGGAAAGTTTTATCCTGCAGCTCAATAACTGGATGGAGGCGCGCGAGGTAAACACGCGATATTCTGTCATACAGGTAACACTTACGCCTCATGCTTACGATGCGGACAATAGCACTGTTCAGGCGCTACGGCTCTACCGGGCGGCCAGTTTACTGGAACAATTATTCGCCACTCAGTGCCTGATAGCACGAACCAGGGCTAATTCGTTGGTACTGGGGCATCCGAGCAATGGGCCGCGCACCCGGCATATCGTATCTCGTATTAAAAGTTGTCTGGGCTCGCTCGGCGGCCTGCTCGACATGCCTGATCAGCTACACATCAAGACGCTGACGCTGTCGTGTGGTTCGCTCAATGCCACGCAAATTGTGGCACGGCTGGAACGACCGATCCGCACTCAGGCGTCAGCACGAAGCCGAGCAATACGAACATCCAGCGGTGGGTGTGTCGACACCATTTTAGCCAGATGACCACCGGTTATACCAAATGCCTGTAGCTTTTCAGGCAGCGCGGAGTTGGCCGAGCTACCCCGCTGCAATGCCTCAAGCGCACCAATCATATGCTGCCGTCCGGCAAGCGATGCGCCACCGGCGTCGGCCCTAAATTCACGTTGGCGGGAGAACCACGCCGCTATCAGGCTGGCCAGGAAACCAAAGACAACATTGCCAATAATGTTACCCAGAAAAAAACCCATGCCATAACCACCACCGCCACCGCGGTTACCTCTTAACGCATTGTTGATCACGCTTCCCAAAATGCGCGACAACACAATGACGAACGTATTGAGAACTCCCTGTATCAGCCCCATGGTTACCATGTCGCCGTTATAGACATGCGCCACTTCGTGCCCCAACACCGCTTCAACCTCCTCTTTGGACATGGTGTCCAACAAGCCGGTGCTGACTGCGACCAGTGCGTTGTTCTTGTTCCAGCCTGTTGCAAACGCATTGGGCGACGATTGCTGGAAAATCCCTACATCGGGTAATCCTATACCTGCCTCCTTGGCCTGTGCATGCACGGTTTGTTGTAGCCAACGCTCAGTTTCATTACTGGGCTGGTCGATAAGCTGCACGCGCATGGAGCGAATAGCCGAGGACTTACTCATGGCCAGTGAAATAAAACTGCCGACAAAGCCGAACAAAGACGCATAGATAATCAGTGAGACCGGACTCTGGCCAATTGCCCGGTCCAGCCCAAACAGCGATGTAATGATGCTGAATACGACCATGACCGCCATATTGGTGGCCATAAATAAAACGATTCTATTCATAAACGGGTCTCCGGTTCCACGCAGTTCAGTGCGCTAATTTATGCGCTACCAGGCGTGATAGCAAGCGTGTTTAAGGGTCGATATCCACAGCATTGACGTTTTGGAATCCACGAGGCAGCTTGCGACCACGTTGACCACGAGCACCGGTATAGTCATCCAGTTCACGGAACTTGATGGTCGTGTGACGTTTACCACTGGTAACTCGTAGCTTTTGCCCCGGCGATATAATCACCAGCGCCTTCATAAATTCTTCACCCGACTTAAATTTAGCACCAGGTATGTTGTATATCTTGTTGCCCTTGCCTTTGGTCATCTCTGGTAGCTCACCTACCGGAAAACACAACAAACTACCGGTATTGCTAAACGCACAAACCCGGTCGTCGGTCAGCGAGTTAATGGCAGCAGACGTCAGTACGGAGGCACCCGACGGCACACTAATGACAGCCTTGCCCGACTTGTTACGACTGATCAAATCCCCAAGCTTGGCGACAAAACCATAGCCTGCGGAGGTGGAAAACAGGTAACGATCATCGTCATCACCCATCATGACACTGAGAAATTTTGCGCCATCGGGTGGTTTCAATCGGCTGCTGATGGGCTCACCGAGTCCTCGTGCAGACGGAAATCCATGAGCGGGAACACAATAGACACGTCCGGTGGAGTCCAGGAACATCGCACTGCGGTTGGTACGCCCGCGCGCTGCACTCTGATAGCTGTCACCGGCCTTGTAATTCAGTGCCAGTGGATCAACCTCTAATCCCTTGCCCGCACGCACCCAACCGCGTTCAGACAATACAACGGTTATCGGTTCACTGGGGATTAGGTCTGCTTCAGAAATCGCCTGCGCGGCATCTCGTTGCACAATCGGGGAGCGACGCTCATCGCCGTAGGTATCAATGTCCTCCTGCAGCTCTTTTTTGACCAGCGTCTTCATACGCCGTTCGGAACCCAACGTTGCTTGCAACTGATCACGCTCTTTTTCCAGCGCCTCTTGCTCGCCGCGTATTTTCATTTCTTCGAGCTGCGCCAAGTGTCGCAACTTAAGTTCCAGAATGGCTTCAGCCTGCAGATCACTAATCTTAAAGCGCTTCATCAGCACAGGCTTTGGTTCATCATTGCTACGAATAATCGCAATGACCTCATCGATATTAAGGTACGCGATGAGCAAACCTTCGAGCAAATGCAGGCGTGTTTCAACTCTGTCGAGTCGCCACTGTAAACGTCTTCGGACTGTATCGACTCTGAATGTCAGCCATTCTTTGAGAATGGAGACCAAGGGTTTGACCTGTGGTCGGCCATTCAAGCCAATCATGTTCATGTTGACGCGATAGGTGCGCTCCAGATCTGTTGTTGCAAATAGGTGCTGCATCAACGCATTGATATCAACCCGATTACTGCGTGGTGTGATCACCAGACGTGTCGGGTTTTCGTGGTCGGACTCATCACGCAAATCTTCCACCATCGGCAGTTTTTTCGCGTTCATGAGCTGGGCGATTTGTTCTAGGATTTTAGAGCCCGATACCTGAAACGGCAGCGCAGTAATAATCACATCACTACCCTCCTTTTCAAAAATAGCGCGTGCCCGCAAGCTACCCAGCCCGGTTTCGTATACGTTGCGAATATCCTCCGGCGAACTGATCACCTCGGCAGCGCTGGGGTAATCTGGACCACTGATGTAGTGCATCAAATCATCCAATGTGGATTTCGGCTTGTCTAGCAGATGGATACAGGCTTTACCAATCTCAGTTAGATTATGCGGCGGTATGTCAGTGGCCATGCCCACCGCTATACCCGTTGTGCTATTGAGTAGAATATGTGGCAATCGCGAGGGCAGCAGTGATGGTTCATTCAACGACCCATCAAAATTAGGGACGAAGTCAACCGTGCCTTGTCCCAACTCCTGCAGTAAGGTTTTAGAAAACTTTGCCAGTCGTGATTCGGTATAACGCATCGCCGCAAAAGACTTCGGATCGTCCTGCGATCCCCAGTTCCCCTGCCCATCGATCAGTGGGTAGCGATAAGTAAATGGCTGCGCCATCAATACCATCGCTTCATAGCAGGCGCTATCGCCATGCGGGTGAAATTTACCCAGTACATCACCGACGGTCCGGGCTGATTTTTTGTGCTTGGATACCGCCGATAGTCCTAACTCAGACATGGCATAGATGATTCGCCGCTGAACCGGTTTCAAGCCGTCACCAATATGAGGCAAGGCACGATCCAGGATCACGTACATCGAGTAATCTAGGTAGGCTTTTTCGGTATACGCGCTGAGCGCAAGCTCCTCAATCATTTCGCGTATCGGGGCTGGCGCCCGAGACTTAACGCTCTTTTTCTTCTTCTGTGCCATGGATAAATTACGCCAGTAGGTTACTGAATTTCAACGCGCGGTTAATCAGACCATTGGTGGACGCATCGTGCGCACTGACAGTGTTACCCATGTCTATCTCCGCCTGTATAGATCGGGCTAATTGCTTACCCAGTTCAACTCCCCACTGATCAAACGGGTTGATGTCCCAAATGGCGGCTTCAACAAAGACCTTATGCTCATACAGCGCTATGAGTGCACCGAGTGCCTGAGGGGTCAGTTGTTGAACCAACAAGGTGTTGCTTGGACGATTACCCTGGAAACTTTTATGACCTGCTAGCCGCGCAAACTCAGACTCATCGGCACCGGCACTGATCATCTCAGCGTGCAGCTCTTCCTGGTTCTTACCCATCATCAGGGCTTCAGATTGCGCGAAGCAATTTGCCATGAGTAATTGCTGATGATTGCCCAGCGGATTCAGACTCTCGATAGCCATGATGAAATCAGTGGGAATTAAGTGTGTCCCCTGATGGATCAATTGGAAATACGCGTGTTGTCCATTGGTTCCAGGCTCTCCCCAGACAACCGGACCGGTTGAAACTTTTACCGCCGAGCCATCCACATGAACCGACTTGCCGTTACTCTCCATGGTAAGTTGTTGCAGGTAGGCTGGGAACCTGTGCAGATACTGATCATAAGGGGCGATCAGATGGCTGTGTGCCTGCCAGAAATTGTTGTACCAGAGGGTCAACAGGGCCAGAGTAACCGGCATATTCTGTTCAAGCGGTGCCGTGCGTGCATGTTCATCCATGTCATGGGCACCTTGCAAGAATTGCTCAAAGCGGTCCATTCCAATGGACAGTATTAGTGGTAATCCAATGGCTGACCACAACGAGTAGCGTCCACCAACCCAATCCCAGAATCCAAACATGTTCTGTTCATCGATGCCAAAGGCGCTGACTGCATCGCGATTTGTTGAAAGGGCAACAAAGTGTTTCGCAACATCAGCCTCGGTTGCCGCACTTGCCAGCAACCAATCGCGGGCAGAATGCGCGTTGGTCAGTGTTTCCTGAGTTGTAAACGTTTTGGACGCCACGATGAACAATGTGGTCTCCGGATTAACCTTTTTCAGGGTCGAGACCAGGTGTGAGCCATCCACATTAGACACAAAGTGCACGCTCAATCGATTGTGTGCAAACGGTGCCAGTGCTTCCACAGCCATCAGTGGGCCCAGGTCTGAGC
>CALKXZ010000071.1 GCA_938003775.1 uncultured Granulosicoccus sp.
AATCCGGGCAATGCTCGCGCGCTGGTACAAAACCAGGGCGGGCAAAAATTGTGGCTGAACCCACCTCCGATTCCGCTGACCACCGAAGAGATGGATTACGTATTCGATCACCCGTATGCGCGGGTACCACATCCCAGCTACGCTCAAGCGCGCATACCCGCCTACGAGATGATTCGCTTTTCTATCAATATCATGCGCGGATGTTTTGGCGGGTGCACGTTCTGTTCTATTACTGAGCACGAA
The DNA here is from genome assembly GCA_938003775.1 of uncultured Granulosicoccus sp. GTDB lineage: Bacteria > Pseudomonadota > Gammaproteobacteria > Granulosicoccales > Granulosicoccaceae > Granulosicoccus. The sequence goes on from CALKXZ010000071.1 coordinate 244, forward strand.
GGCCGCGTTATACAGAATCGCTCAGAGGATTCAATCATTAAAGAGATTGAAACCATACGCGATGAAGTACCCGGCTTTACCGGTGTCATTTCTGACCTGGGTGGCCCCACGGCGAACATGTACCGACTGGCCTGTAAATCGCGCGAAATAGAAGCCAACTGCCGCTTGCCATCGTGTGTTTACCCGGATATCTGTTCCAACTTGAACACCGATCATTCTTCACTTATTTCGCTCTACAAGCGCGCACGCGAATTACCGGGTATCAAAAAAGTTTTAATTGCATCTGGACTGCGTTATGACTTGGCCGTCAAGTCCCCTGAATACGTTGAAGAGCTTGTGACTCATCATGTAGGCGGGTATCTGAAAATTGCACCGGAACACACCGAGCGTGGTCCGCTGGATAAAATGATGAAACCGGGCATTAACGCCTATGATGAATTCAAAACGCTGTTTGAAAAATTCACTAAAAAAGCGGGCAAACAACAATTTTTAATTCCTTACTTCATCGCAGCGCACCCCGGTACCACCGATGAAGACATGATGAATCTCGCACTGTGGCTCAAACGTTACGGCTTTCGAGCTGACCAGGTACAGAATTTCTATCCCTCGCCGATGGCCACTGCCACTACCATGTATTACACGGGTAAAAACCCATTAAAGCGTATACGTCGTGATTCTGAAGAGGTGCCGATTGCCAAAAGCGGTACACAGCGAAAGCTACACAAAGCGTTCTTACGCTACCACGACCCGGCTAATTGGCCGATGTTACGTGAAGCACTTAAATCCATGGGTCGCACTGATCTCATCGGCAATGGCAAACAACATTTAATCCCTGCTTATCAGCCTAAGGGGGAGCGCGGGTATCAAAATGCGCGACGTAAGAACAGCACGCCCGCCGAGCGTAAACGCGGTCGCGGAGCTGCGGGTAAAATTCGCAAAGGCCAGATTTTGTCGCAACATACCGGTTTGCCGCCACGAGAAACCAAGTAGAGCACTTCACCTGTGCGCATTGGCGCACCATCCCACTGATTGCACCTATGGCACATCAGACCCCTTGTCCCAGTCGACCGGCAAGAATACGCTGTATCGATACGCCCAACTGTTCCGCGGCACTGAACAACCCACGGCTCAGTCCATTGTTGGTTGCGGTGACATAGCGCTGTCCTGCGCCGGTCTTGAGCATTGCTGCATAGGCTCTCAGTTCATCCAGTGATTGCTCGTGGAAGATGTAGGCCAATGACTGCAGTGTGGAAACCTGATAGGCACGGGTCAGCTCTGGTCGTAACTGCTGCGCTGCGCTCATCAGCTCGTGTGCGGGCAATTGTTCACTGGCCGGTAAAGCCGGAGTCAGACTAACTTGCATCGCCACCTGCATACCAATCATGGTATCCACAGCGCTTTGTGTGGCTTGAAGAGCGTATTCCAAGTCACGGATAGCCCGTTGTCGCTGCGCTGTTAAGCTGTCGAAACCAGCTTGGACATACCAAGTGTTAAAGCCATCAGCATTATGCAAAATCGAGCGAGACAGCTCCGCTTTTCGCATGATGAGTCCACGATCACTGGTATAGAAAGTAATCAACCGGGACTTATCACAGGCGGACAGGCCATCGTTAAGTTCTGCGAGCATGGCGCTGCGCAATGCCTGTGTGCTAAATGCTGCCGCCACGGCCTGCTCTAATGCTGGCACATCCTCAAGCTCGAATGGAGCGGCAACACCCTCGCGGGTCACCAAGGCGTGAAAACTGTTCGCCACTGCTGGTGGCAACCAGCCAAGCTGGTCTGTGAATCCACTGGCATCAAGCAGCATTGCGGCACTGACTGCGGACTGGGTCACACAGGTTTTGCCACTTGAGTTGTCAGCCATTACCGGCACTGACAACATCAGTGAGAATGCAGCCAGCAACGTCCTGGTCGCTGGTGCAAGGAAGTTCGTGCGCTTTGTCATGAGCTGCGCCTCTTATTATTGTTTTTCAATCTGAATACATATTGTTTCAAATTGTAAAAACTCTAACGGCACAGTAAGCCATTTGGCGACTGCCAACCAGACGTTATGTGCTCAATGCACCAGTACGTTTACACCTATTGCTAGCATGTTCACACTGTCTTTAAAAGGCGTCGTCGTACTCCACACATTTCATTGTTGAGGCTACTGCGCCAGATTCTCAGGCGCCAGCTCCTAAGCTCGAAAGTTCGCACAATCGATAAACGTCGCCACTGTTTGTTACGCGCAAGTTGTTATGCAAAAAAAAAGCGGCCTACTAGGGGCCGCTTCTGTAATCGTACCGACATTATTAATGTCTAGTGCGTCACTAGTTGTGTACTACCGGTGTCTCCAGCAGTTTTTCCAACGCTTCAGTTTCCTCATCTGTCTCGGTTTTAGCTAGAAGCGCAGGGTCATTTTCATCAACCGCCGCCAATACGGGTGTTTGAGTATCCGCGTCGGCACTGTGATTTCCGTAATTACAACCACCGCCTGCGTAGGTTGCAGAGCCTGCCAGCAAAGCTGCCGTGCCTGCCACTGCCATCATGAGTCGTTTCATGTGTGTCCTCTCATTTAACGTGAAGCTACAACGAAGGTCCTAGACCACATACCCCACCGCTAGGCTAACAGCACATCAACAAACAGCCATTAGTGCGTAAGCATTTGCGCTGAGCGATTCAAACGGACCAGTACCTAACGTCAGTGTAGCTAATAGCGTTACCGCCATCAACTATTCAACGTTACGTACCAACGTGCCGATGCGATCAACCTAATATCACTTTACTGACTAATACGACCGTCAATGGTCGGTGAATACGGCGCATTGGCGGCCAGGTAATCGCTAACAACGTCTTCAACATTTGGGCCGAAGTCGTACACATTACGCGCATTGTCAGCAAACACATCATAACCGTCGCCGCCACCGCGCACGTAGTTATTGGATACAACGCTGTAGCTGGCTTCTGGGTCTATCGCTTGCCATTGTCCGTCTTTGTGAACCTTGACCTCCACAATACGTCCCTGGTTCGCCGGCTGGGTTGGATCCCATTTAAAGGTCAAACCGGCTACCTGAGGAAACCGTCCCTTAACCTCTTCAACCTGACTGACACCGTTTTCCAGCGCCGCGATTACATCCGCCCCACTGACGTCAAAGGTTGACAGGGTATTTTGGAACGGCAAAACCGTTAACACTTCACCCATGGTGACCTCACCCTGATCAATGGATGCACGTAGCCCACCTGAATTCATAATGGCAATACTCACACCCTGATCCTTCACCCGATCCAGCAAGGCGTCGGCAACCAGATTGCCCATCTGGCATTCCTGCACCCGACAAACGTCACGATTACCCTCAATGACGGCCGCAGTCTCGGCAACGATCTTGTTGCGGATCTTATCCAGCGGCTTAGCTAATTCAGCTACGCGCGCCACAATATCGGCATCCTCACTCACTGTTCCGTCAATAGAGATTGGCTCACCGGTGGCCTCCACAATCTCACCGGCATCATCAAACGTCACTGATAGTTCACCGACAAATTTGCCGTAAGCGTAAGCCTGCACAACCGCGGTCTTGCCAACCATGGTCGGATAAGGGCCAGCCGCGCGCTCGTTGATGTTGGACAACAGCGTGTTGGTGTGGCCACCCACAATCACATCCACCCCCGTGGTTTCCGCCGCCACCCGCTTGTCCAGTTCGTACCCTGAATGCGACAACACAATGATGCGTTTGATGCCCTGCTCGGTTAATTCATCCACTTCCCCCTGAACAGCTGCTACCGGGTCGGAAAATGTCACGTTCTTGCCTGGACTAGCCAGTTCATTCGTGTCCTGCGGGGTCAGTCCAATAATGCCGTAGCGCTCACCGGCTTTTTCAACGACCGTGGATTTCATGATCTTGTTGGCTAATGCCGGTTCCTGACTCACATCGGCATTGGACATGACGACGGGAAAATCGACATTGTCGATAAACTCTCGTAACACCTCGGGACCGTCATCGAATTCGTGGTTACCAACGGTCATGCCATCGTATTGCAAGGTATTCATGATCTCTGCGGCAGCCTTGCCTTTGTAGTACGTGTAAAACAACGAACCTTGAAATTGATCGCCTCCATCGACCAGTAACGCATCTGGATTACGCAGTCGAGCCTCGGTTATCGCCGTCACCAGTCGTGCATAGCCACCAAAGCATTCACCGGCTGTATTGTCCTCAGCCGAGCATGGGCTATCGTATTTGCTGATGGGTTCAACCCGCGAGTGAAAGTCGTTGGTATGCAAAATAGTGACGGTGCTTTCACCGTAGGCGGCAGAACTGAAGGCACTGACAGCCAGCGCGCCCAGCGCGAATGGCAACAGACGAACGCTTGCGCGCAGGTAGCCAGCCACAAACTCTCGGTTACGTGGTTTCATAACGACACTCCAATAGCGATATTGATACACCCTGAAGCCTAACAGAACAGGCTGGCAATCGCGTAACAGCGCTTAGCGGGGGTGACTGGTCACTCGTAAATCGGAAAAAACGTATTGAATGCTTTTTCGGCGAACACGCCGGGGTCGTTGAAGCGCTGGTGACGGTTCAAGGCACTGATCTGTGCCATGTCCTGATCGGTCAGTTCGAAATCGAACAAACTGGCGTTTTCAATGAGCCGTGCAGTTTTCGACGTTTTTGGAATAATTGAATTACCGCGCTGTACCCCCCAACGCAGCACCACCTGCGCCGGAGTCTTACCAACTCGAGTAGCGATATTGAGCACCGCTGGCTGCTGCAACACAGATTCGCTGGCATCCGCCATATCAAGCTCCAGATACGACAGAGCTGCCAACGGTGAAAAAGCGGTCACTGCAATATCCTCTTGTGCACAGAAACGCATCAGTTTTTCTTGCGTCAAATACGGGTGCGACTCTACTTGCAACACCGCAGGGGCTATGCGCGCGTAGTTGAGCATGTCACGCAGCAGACTGACCCCAAAATTGCACACACCAATGTGGCGAGCCAGACCGGTATCGACCAGTGTTTCCATGGCCTGCCAGGTCTCGTGCAGCGGCACTGCGGCAGGCTTCATCATGGGCAGTTCGTCGGCCGGGTCATGGATCCATTCAGGTGGGTAGCGCGTCTCGAAAGGAACGAATTCGAGCGCGATGGGAAAATGCACCAGGTACAGATCCAAATATTCCAGACCCAAATCGTGCAGCGTCTGGTCCATGGCCATGACCACATGATCGGGGTGATGGTAGGTGTTCCATAGTTTGGATGTCACCCACAGCTCTTCTCGTGTGCACAGACCTTCATCCAGAGCACGCCGAATGCCCTCGCCGACTTGCTGTTCGTTGCCATAGTCGCAGGCACTGTCCAGATGCCGGTAACCGGCTCGAATCGCCTCGACCACAACGTCCGCCACCTGAGCCTTATCAATTTTCCACAGGCCCAGTCCGATCAGTGGCATCTGTCCATCATTGCCGACACTTTGCATTGGAATATCAGTCATACACGCACCTGCGCCTGCTCAGACGCCTCAATTGAAAATGTTGCCATATTGACAGCTTGACCTGTCCGTATTGACTCCTGCGCAGCCAACCCCATGCGCACAGCGCGAACACCATCCGTGGCTGATACTTCAACAGCCGCGCCCTCTTTTATGGCTTTGGCAAAACGGACGTGCTGATAGTAGGTAGAACCATGATGATCGCCGGCCGATGCCAGTGCAGGATCCACCCTCAACGTGTCAACTTGTGGAACGCTCTGATCGCGTGCGCAAAATTCCACCCGGGCATGGCGTTCACCGGCATTGGGCCAGAATCGATCCGGACCCGGAATATAGGCATCGAGCTTACCTAAGCTGCCAATGGCGGTCAGTTGCTCCTGTGGCTCGGCACCCTCGGCAAACATGCACAATTCTAAGGAGGCACGCACACCGTTTTCAAAGTCCACCACAACCAGCGCGTTGTCCAGAATATCCGGTGTTTTACCCTTGTAGCGCTCATCGATATGGTTGACATCCATTGCACCACTGGCATAAATGCGCGTGGGCTCGGAACCGCTCATAAGACGCATAAGATCAAAGTGGTGACAGCATTTTTCAACCAAGGTGCCACCGGTGTTGCGGCTAAACCGGTTCCAGTGTTCTACCTTGTCCAAAAACGGGTAGCGTTGCTCGCGGATAGCAAGCAGCTTCAACGCACCAATTTGGCCACTGCCAAGCCGCTCCAGAAAGCGTGCTGTGGGGGGCATATAGCGATACTCCATAGCGACCCAAAATGGTGCAGCGTAGTGCTCAAGCTGCGCCAGCAGGTCATCGCACTGCTGCATCGTGGTTCCGAGGGGTTTTTCGGCTAGAATAGGTTTGCCTGTAGGCAATAACTGATTGATAATACTGTGGTGTGTAAAGTTAGGCGAGGCCACCACGAAAGCGTCAACAGACCCTGCGGGTACCTGATTTAAGTGCCGGTAGCTTTTCACCTGATCATTGCCCAGCCTCTGCGCCAGTTTAAGCGCGGAGTCCCTCATAGACTGATTTGGATCGACCAACGCAGTGACTTGTACATCCCATGATTCTCTGTCCCTCATCAGC